>JAHEDA010000256.1 GCA_024641445.1 Gammaproteobacteria bacterium | reverse complement strand
AAGGCCTTGAGCGGTAATTCGCTCAAGGCCCCTTGCGCAGCAATACGTTCTACCGAGGAGGTAGCCGCCAGCCCGGCGAGTTGATCGCCGGAGCGGGTGGGTGACGCCTTCGCGAGGAGGCTTTTCAGGTCTCCAAATGTATAGCGAGTACTATCAACAACGTAGTGGTAAGTCATATTTGTTTAGTCCGCATTTCCACGAGCCAAAACGGATTCCATTGCCGGTATGACATTTTCAATCTCCATACCTTGTCCCTGCCGTTGACCATGAGTCATCGCATAATAAATGTACGATACGATTAGCAGGGCCAGGAAGATGCCGGAGATAACCAGGTTGTAATAGACCATGGCAAGAAGACTGATGACGGAGAGGACCAGGGCCACAATCGGGAACACAGGATAGAAGGGGACCTTGTAGGGTCGCTCCAGATCAGGTGCCTTCACACGGAGGACGAAGAGGCTAATCATGCTGATGATATACATTACAACGGCACCAATCGCCGCCATCGTGATCAGTTCGGTAGTTTTACCCGAATACAGGGCAATGATTCCGATCACACCACCTACGACGAGTGCAATATGCGGGGTCTGGAACTTAGGGTGTATCTTTGCCAGTGCGGCGGGGAGATAACCGGCCCGGGCCAGCGCAAACATCTGGCGTGAATAGCCAATGATGATGCCGTGGAAAGAGGCGACCAAGCCAAACAGACCAATCCCTACCAACATATGTACCCAACCACTATCCTTGCCTACCGCCATTGCCATCGCCTCAGGAAGCGGATAATCCTTGTTTGCCAGGTCATGCCAATTACCGACACCACCCGCAACAAACATGACGGCAAGTGCCAGGACTACCAGGGTGACGATGGCAGCGATAAATCCCCTGGGGATGGTCTTCTTGGGGTCGTGCGCCTCTTCAGCCGCCATGGCGACGCCCTCGATAGCGAGATAAAACCAGATGGCAAAGGGAATCGCTGCAAAGATGCCACCGATACCATGGGGCATGGGATCGCTCATGAAGTTACTGGTTTCAAAGTGAGGGCCAACCACACCAACGAATACCATCAGCTCAATAATCGCGACGATCGTTACCACCAGTTCGAAGATGGCCGCCTGTTTGATACCAAGGATATTGATACCGACGAATATAAAATACGCGGCAATCGCCACCGTAAGAACCGGTACGCTAGGGAACATAAAGTTCACATACCCGCCAAGGGCAAAGGCAATGGCCGGTGGGGCAAACACAAACTCCACTAGTGTTGCGAAACCAGCGACGAGTCCACCGATTGGTCCGAGGGCGCGATGTGCAAATGCGAAGGGTCCACCAGCATGGGGAATTGCAGTGCTTAACTCAGCAAAGCTGAAGACAAACGTTGTGTAGAGGACGGTAATCAATAATGTGGCGATCAAAAATCCAATGGTTCCTGCCTCACCCCAGCCATAGTTCCAGCCGAAGTACTCACCTGAAATAACCAGGCCAACACCAATACCCCACAGATGCCACGAACCGAGGGCCCGCTTTAGCTGTCCAACTTTACCTGCACTCATGTGATGTTCCTCAAGGTTTGTTTTTATGATCTAACAGTTACACGACTGCGATAGATTCTCTTGTGCTAGAAAACTATCGCAGATGTGCAGCGTAGAACGAGCATGGATCATGCCATGGGCAATTCCACTTATAATAATTAAGGAAATCAAGGTGGTGCGGAAAATGTCATTATTCTGCAATATAATTTCTGCGCGAAATCAGCGCGCAATGGGGTCGTTAGCATGATTTGAGTGCAAAAAAAAGTGTGGGTCCGCGTGATTGGTATAACTGCCCACGGTGTTGGCAGTCGCTTTGTGATCCATGAAAAAGTATATGGCACTATGAGTGTCTACCGGTTAGAGGGACGTCCACCTCGGTGTGGTAGTGCAAGGCCACGCTAAGATTCATTTGTGTGCTAAAGTGAGGGTGTCTATATGTATTACCCATGAGGCTTTTTATTGGTCTCGATATCGGGGGTGTGTAAGGGGTATGGCAATCTAAAAATCTTTATCAGGAGAAAGATTATGGGAAAAGAGCAAAAGAGTAATAAGGAAACCAAGAAAAAACCCGCCTTAACGCAGAAAGAAAAAAAGGCGGTAAAAAAGGCCAAGAAAGACTCCAAATAGCACGCAGGTTTGCGCGGATGATGATTTTGGACCTGTCATCTGCCCCGTAATGAGTTTGGGTAGATGACAGGGATGGCCTCATAGTAGTTGTAATCGTAGGCGCCGATGACTTTGTCAGTTTCTCCACCACCGGGAGGAGTGAGCGCTCTCATTAAAACCATGCTGTATCGTCCTGCGGGTACACCTTTGAAATATCCGGCATCGGTTGAACGTCTCTAGAATCCCGGTACTTGTGGGCAAGCAGGCGGGTAGCAGTGATGAGCCAATTAACTTATGTACGGATTGATTACCGTTTAGTCTGACGTGAGATATAACGCGTACCCAGCAAAATGTCCCAGAGAGGTGAGGTGACACCAAAGTTTTTGTCTGGGTGGGTGTGGTGAATGTGGTGTGATGCCGACCAGCGACGTAAGATGAATAATTGAAAACGGTGGTGATGGATCGTGAAATGACTGGCACCGTAGAGAATGTAGCCCGTAATTATGGAGGCGGTAAGTATCGCGGAGTAGGCCCAGGGTAATACCACTGCGAACATCAGGGCAAGGCCAGTAAATACCAATGTTGGTAGATAAAACGGTAATGCATCATACCCTAGAGGGTTCAGATGGTGCGCGGCGTGACCCTTGGCCATGACCGAGTTGCCTTGGTGAAATATCCAACGGTGAAAGAAGTATTCAATAAAGCTGAATAAGATGAGTCCCGCCCCAAAGGTTGGTAGTACAAATTTTAGTGTAACCCCGTCAGTCGTGATACCCCAGATCATCAACGTCATGCTCAGTAGTATGTCCAGGGCAAATTCCGCCCAATAGTTTGCGCGAGTGCGAGACATTCTCACACTCAGGTCCACGAAGGCATTGAACTTATGTATTACGTTGTTGGTAAACACGCTAATTCCTCTAATTCTATGAATCCTAAGCAGTGTGACAATGTAGAAAGGGGAATCAGTTAAGGTGGGTGTATGGGTCCCGTTGGCTGGATTCTACAGCGAATTAGCGTTCGATACAGACAATTAATAGTCAGTGAATGGCTTAAAATTATAAATATACCTAAAGTTTAGACAATCGCCCCCTTGATGCCATCGATCACAAATTGCACGGCCAGGGCCGCGAGTATCAACCCCAGCATGCGGCTGATGACATTCGCGCCCGTTTCACCCAATAGACGCACCAGACGCTCAGCCAACAACAGGCTGATGAGGGTCATTGTTAATACAACCGTCAGGACAACCAGTGTCCCATAAAACAGAATCGGTTCCTGTTTATTGGCCGACATGAGCAGGATGCTGGTGAGGGCGCCGGGTCCGGCAATCAGCGGGAAGGCGAGGGGAAACACCGATATGTCCTGCTTGTGTTCGGCCTCCACCTGTTCCTCGCGGGTAGTGGAACGAAGTCCGGTCTGACGTGCAAAGACCATGTCGATGGAGAGTAAAAATAGCAGCAGGCCACCGGCGATGCGGAAGGCGGGTAGGCTAATGCCGAGGGCATGCAGTAGTACATCACCAATAAAGTAAAACACCAACAGGATGCCAGCCGCGAGTAGCACCCCGCGTAGTGCCATGTGGCGACGATGGGCCTTGTCGCTATGCGAACACAGTGCGGTGAATAACCAGGCGACCCCAATGGGGTCAATAACGATAAACAGGATGATGAAGTTATTAAGGAGGGTATCCATACGCGGTATTCATCTTAGGCCTGTGGCCGGGTGGCGGCAAGACAAGCCTGGTGGATTCGGTCCATAATAGCCCGCCCATACACTATATATATGAAGGTCGTATGCATACTCAACCTGAATTCCTGAGCCTGCGCCAGCACCTGCAAGAGATTATCGTCGGCCAGCAGGCCCTGTTGGACCGCCTGATGATTGGCCTGCTCACCGGTGGTCACTTATTGCTGGAGGGCCCTCCCGGCCTGGCCAAGACCACGGCGGTGAATGCCCTCGCCAGTGGCGTGCACGCCTCGTTTCAGCGCATCCAGTTCACCCCCGATCTGATGCCGGGGGACCTCACTGGCAGTGACAT
>JAHEDA010000255.1 GCA_024641445.1 Gammaproteobacteria bacterium | reverse complement strand
CATAGCCCGCCACCCCTTACCCTCACCCCGCATACCCAGGATGTACAGAGCTTCTTGCTGGAGGTCATGCTGGGGCTACAAAACAAACAAACCGAGTTCATCCTCGACATCGCCGACCTGAATGAAATTCAAGCTCATCGGATGCATGTCGTCAGGGAAGAGACCATCACTACACCCATTGGTAGTTTGCCTACCATCCTGGTACAAGAAAATGTAACCGATACCAAGGCACCCCGCTTCAGCCTCTGGTGCGCACCCAGCCTGGATTATTTTCCGATTCTGATCCGGAAGACCGAACCCGATGGTGCAAATTGGGACCTGTCTCTACGAAAATTTAACAGCCGCTAAACCCGCCCAGGGCCTCTGAACAATCTCAAGTTTTACCCGGCCCTACCGTTAACCTGTTAATGGCCAGAATGCCGTAGAGATGTCAATATTTTTACCATGTATTTCAATCGATTATACATTTATTGTGCCACGACACTGATCGCCGCTTGTGGACTGTCTACACCGGTATCGGCCCAAGAGGTGAAGATCGGGGCGCTCTCGGTATGGGGCGAACAGGCGTCTATAAACACCTGGCAATCAAGCATTGATCGTCTGAATCAGGCCATCCCGGAACATCACTTCCAATTGGTTGACCTGAAACGCCCACAGCTTGATGAGGCGGTCAAAAACAAGTCGGTTGAATTCATTATTACCAATCCCATGAGTTATATCGAGCTGGAACACCACTATGGGGTGACCCGTCTGCTGACGGCCAAGCGCCTGCGCGAGGGCGTGGCCTCGACTCAGTTCGGTGCCGTCATCTTTGCCCGTGCTGACCGTGTCGATATGGATAATATCCACGACCTGTATAACCGTCGCTTCATGGGCGTCGCCCCCGAGGCATTTGGTGGCTTCGCCATGGCGTGGTTGGAACTTAAACAAAACGGCATCGACCCGTTTACCCAGTTTCTTAGCGTTGAATACAGCGGGCTCCCGCAAGATAAAATCGTCTATGCCGTACGCGATGGTAAGGTCGATGCGGGAACCGTACGCACCGATACGCTCGAACACATGGCACGCGAGGGTAAGATCAAGCTCTCCGACTTTCGGATACTCAATCGTAAACAACACCCTGAATTTCCCTACGCAGTCTCCACCGATTTATATCCCGAGTGGCCCCTCGCCTCGCTTGCCCATACTCCAAGCCCCCTGGCCAAGCAGGTCGCCATCGCACTGTTACAATTACCCGATGCCAATCCCGCAGCGCAAAAAAATGGTATCGCCGGCTGGACCGTGCCAATGGACTACTACAAGGTGGAGCACCTGTTAAAGGAGCTGCACATTGGCCCCTATAAGCAGAATAGTGAGTCGGCCGATGCAATATCACTATTCAAACGCTTGTGGTGGTTGCTGCCACTCATAACCGTTTTACTCTTTCCACCGTTCATGGCCTATAGACGCAAACTCAACAACAATATCAGGAAGACAAAAGAACTTGCACGCTTTGAGGCGGAATGGTCCCACGCACTGGATTTTCTTGATGAACCCATGTACATGGTTGACCTGGAAGACCGCATTATTCGCGCCAATCGCGCCTTCTACACCAAGATCAAATCTACCCCCGCCGAGGCCATCGGCCGCAAGGTAACTGAATTCACCCACCCCATGGGTGAGAAGGTACCTTGCAAGGTCTGTCAGGCACGCACCGAGCAGCGTGATTGTGTTATTACCCTGGAACTGGACGACCCGGCGAACAAGATGGGGAAACCTACCGAGATCAGCATCAGTGTTGTCCGCGATGACCAGGGTCAGGCTATCAGCATCGTACAGGGTATGCGCGACCTGACCCAGATACGCGCCGCCGAGACCGCAATCCGTGAGAGCGAGGCGCGCATGCGTGGCCTGCTGGAGGCTACCCCCGACCCTCTGCTAATCACGAATAGCCAGGGAACTATCTTGATGGTAAATGCACAGTTCGAAAGAGTCTTGGGCTATTCAAATACAGAGGTGCTTGGTAAGGGTGTTGAAATGCTCTTACCCGAGACCATGCGTGGAGGTCACAAGGGACTGGTCGAGAAGTATGTCATGAGTCCCTTCAATCGACCCATGGGTAAGGGCCGCGAGTTGCAATGCCAGCACAAGGATGGACACATGCTGGACATCGACATCAGTCTCAGCCCCGTAGAGATCGAAGGTGAATTATTAATTACGGCGGCTCTACGCGATATCACCGCCCGCAAACACGCAGAGCGAGAATTAAAGCGGCTGGCCTCCTATCCAGAGCAAAGCCCGATCCCCATTATCGAAGTCAACCCTCAGGGTGAGATCAACTATCTAAACCCGATGGCAATACGCCTGTTCCCGCAATTACAGACTTTGGGTACAAAACATCAGATACTGCAAGACCTCAAGGAGCTACTACCGCAATTAAAGTCGGAACATCATGAACTTATACGAAACATCGAGATTGACAATGCGATCTATGAACAAAAAATTACCTACGATACTGAAAACAAATTAATCCATATCTACATCTGGGACGTGACGCACATGCGCGACATGACACGGCAGATGGCCTACCAGGCTGCGCATGACCCGCTAACCGGATTGATCAATCGGCGCGAGTTTGAGGTTCGCCTGCAAGCGGCGTTGGACAATCACGGGCATCATGTCTTATGTTACATGGACCTTGACCAGTTCAAGATCGTCAACGACACCTGTGGACATATTGCGGGTGACGAATTGCTGAAACAGATCACAAGCATACTCAGGGCTAAACTGCGAGAGAGCGATACCCTGGCGCGCCTTGGCGGTGACGAATTTGGACTCTTACTCGGCGGCTGCAACATTGAGAATGCAACCCATATTGCGCAAAACCTGCTAACCACCGTCGAAGACTATCGCTTTACCTGGGACAAGAAGGTCTTCAAGATCGGCGTAAGCATCGGGATTGTCCCTATATCTGAACAGGGGGACTCCGTCACCGACATCCTGAGTGCCGCCGACACCGCCTGCTACCTGGCCAAGGAACACGGGCGCAGCAGGTATCACGTCTACAATCCCCATGATGAGTCAGTCAACCGCCACACCAGCGAAATGAACTGGACCCACCACATCCAGGACGCACTCGATAGAAACCGTTTTATCCTCTACGGACAGGAGATACTCTCCCTCAAAAAAGAGAAGGATTGTTATTACGAGGTATTGATTCGGATGCAAGGTGAGGATGGCAATGATATACCACCCATGGCGTTTCTCCCCGCTGCGGAACGGTTTGGTTTGATTAAATCAATCGATCGTTGGGTTATCACTCACGCACTACAAGTGCTGAAAGAACCGACTTTTCAACATGTACGCTTCTCTATCAACCTGTCGGGGCAAAGCCTGGGAGACAGGAGTACGATGAATTTTGTGGTTCAACAGATCACTGACACCGAGATCAACCCGGAGCGAATCTGTTTTGAGATCACTGAGACCGCCATGATTGCGAATCTAAGCGCCGCCATGAAATTTATTGAAACCCTGCGTGGGCTTGGCTGCAAGTTTGCGCTGGATGACTTTGGTAGCGGCTTCAGTTCATTCGCCTACCTGAGGAATCTGCCGGTGGACTATATCAAGATTGACGGCAGCTTCGTGCGCGACATGATCAGCAATCCGATGAACGCCGCCATGGTGGAGTCAATCACCCAGATTGGTCACAAGATGGGGCTCACTACGGTGGCAGAATATGTCGAGAATGAAGAGACCATCGCGGCACTACGCATAATAGGTGTCGATTATGCCCAGGGCTATGGTGTCAACAAACCCATGCCACTCGACCAAATTGGCGCCGCGGGTGTTGTCCCCATGCGAGTACACGGCTGAAGATTGATCAGGTACGCGGCAGTGTAACGCCCTTCTGACCCTGATATTTCCCGCCACGATCCTTATACGACGTCTCACACACCTCATCCGATTCAAAGAACAGCATCTGCGCCACACCCTCATTGGCATAGATCTTTGCGGGCAGCGGCGTGGTGTTTGAGAACTCCAGCGTGACGTGTCCCTCCCACTCGGGCTCCAACGGAGTGACATTGACGATGATGCCACAGCGGGCATAAGTAGACTTACCCAGACACACGGTCAAGACACTGCGCGGGATACGGAAGTATTCCACCGTACGGGCCAGCGCAAATGAGTTTGGCGGGATGATACAGATGTCACCCTT
>JAHEDA010000024.1:7622-15961 GCA_024641445.1 Gammaproteobacteria bacterium | reverse complement strand
AACAAATTTACTCGCACCGTCCATGGAACCGTAGAACTCGGCCTCTTCACTCACCTCCTGCCGCCTTTTACGTGCCTCGTCCTGGTCGATCAAACCTGCATTGAGGTCCGCATCAATGGCCATCTGCTTACCCGGCATCGCATCCAGGGTAAAACGCGCACTTACTTCAGAGATACGGGTGGCACCTTTGGTGATGACCACGAAGTTGATAATCACCAGTATCAGGAACACCACCAGGCCTACGGCATAGTTACCACCGACGACAAAATCACCAAAGGCCTTGATGACTTGACCTGCGGCATCGGTACCGGTGTGCCCCTGCAATAACACAACACGGGTCGAGGCCACATTCAGGGCCAGACGCAACAAGGTGGTTAACAACAACACAGTAGGAAACAAACCAAAGTCTAACGGACGCAGTGTATAGACCGTGACTAACAAAACGACCAGTGCCAGTGCGATGTTGAAGGTAAAAAGAATGTCCAGCATGAAGGGTGCCAGCGGCACCACAATCATGGCCATCATCAACATCATGAGGATCGGTGCGCCCAGGCCACCGCGCACTACATTACGCAGAGAACCCATTACATCAGCGGTTTGCACGGCCATGGTTATAACCTCAGTTCAATTTAGAACATTAATCAAATTGCATATCTTCAGGGATCGGCAGGTCATCAAAGCGACGAGCCTTACGCGTCTGCCAATAGGGCTTACGCTTGAGCTGAAACACATACGCCAGGATTTGTGCCACAGCGAGATAGAGAGATGCCGGTATTTCGCGATCGAGTTCGGTGGTGTGGTAGAGCGCACGCGCCAGTGGTGGTGCCTGGACGATGGGGACCTCGTGCTCACGTGCGATCGTACGGATCTGCATCGCGATAATGTCGGCACCCATGGCGACTACGATCGGCGCGGCCATATTGTCCGGGTCGTACTTCAAGGCCACAGAATAGTGTTCCGGGTTTGTCACCACGACATCGGCCTTCGGCACCTGCGACATCATGCGGCGCTGTGCGATCTCGCGTTGCATCTTGCGTACACGACTGCGCGTCTCAGGACTACCTTCAGTTTCTTTCGACTCGTCACGGACTTCCTGGAAGGTCATCTTCAGTTGCTGGTGGTAGTCCCATACCTGGAAGGGGACATCTACCGCAGCAATCAGGATCATGCCTGATGCAATGGAGATAAAGGCCCAGATTAAAAGGTGAACGGTGTGTGCTAGGGCAATATCCAGAGGTTGTTCACCCAGGCGCAGATAATCACCAATTTGATTGTAAAGGTATGTGATAGCGACAATGGCAATGACCAGAAATTTGGCCAGCGCCTTCAACAACTCAACTAACCCACGCAGGGCAAATATCCGTTGAATGCCCTTTATCGGGTCAAGTTTCTCCCACTTAAAGCCCAGGGACTCCGAACTGAAATTGAATCCACCGAGTATAATCGGGCCCGCAACAGCGGCCACTGTCACAATCAGAAAAAACGGGCTCAGGGCAAACAGCGCGTCCAGCATGGCATGTTTAAAGGTCGCCAGCATGGTCGCCGTATCAAAGATGTGCTCACGACTGATGTGGAAATTCTGTCGAAACATATTCGCCATGCTCTCGATCAGGCCAGGTCCCACAAACAGGAGCGCCCCCGCCGAGAGCAAGAGCATCAACATTGTATTCAGTTCGCGCGACTGCGCAACCTGGCCACGCTCCCGCGCCTGTTGCAGGCGTCGGGGGGTGGCGCTTTCAGTACGTTCTTGACCTGTGGATTCCCCTGCCATCGGTTATTGCTCTGCAACCAGGATCTGACGCAGTAACTGATACGCCTCACTAAACATTGTGTTCGCGTGAGGTAAGACACTGGGTAAGGTGACCAGGACCAGGGCAAACCCAACTGTCATCGTAATGGGAAAGCCTATGGCAAAAATATTCAACTGCGGTGCCGCACGCGTCATGATGCCGAAGGCAAGATTGACCACTAACAGTGAAGCAATGGTCGGCAGGGCCATCCCCACGGCGCCCGCGAAGATCTGTCCTCCCCAACTTACCAAGGCCCATATACTGTTGGTACTCAGGCCGGTCACTGCGATGGGGATGGTACGAAAACTATCCGCCAGCACCTCGAGAATAACCAGGTGTCCGTCCAGTCCCAAAAACACCAGTATCACCATCAGGATGTAGTACTGACTCATCACGGGTGCCTGCGAGCCATTTTGCGGATCGACCATCACGGCAAAGCCCAGGCCCATCTGCAGGGCAATCGTCTGCCCGCCAGTAATCACGGCGGTCATGACTAATTGCAAGGCAAATCCCATCGCCACACCAATGATTAATTGATGCAGTATTATCAAGACTGACTCAGGACTGAAAACGTCGATCGTTGGCACCGCGGGTATCATAGGGGCCATGAGAATCGCCATTGCAAAGGCGAGCCCTGCACGAATTCTTACTGGGACGGTCTTGGCACCGTAGACCGGTGCCACCATCAACATGGCACCGATACGGAACAAGGGCCACAGGAATGCACCTACCCATGCCGTTAATTGTGCACCTGTGATAGTCATCCATCATCCGATTAAATAAGGTATGTCGTGGATCAACTGCTCGGTGTACTCGATCAGCAGGCGTAGCATCCAGGGGCCTGCCAGCATCAGGGTAAGCACCGTCACGATAAGTTTTGGAATAAAGCTGAGTGTCATCTCATTAATTTGTGTCGCGGCCTGAAACATGCTCACCAACAAACCCACCAACAGTGCAGGGATCAACACGACTAGGATCAACACCAGGATCAGTTCCATGGCGTGTTGAAAGATTGTCAAAACGGTCTCCGGCGTCATGTGTGCGCAACCTCAAACATAGAAACTCGACGCCAGTGTACCCATGATGATGTTCCAGCCATCAACGAGTACAAACAACATGATCTTGAAGGGCAGCGAGATAATCATCGGAGAAAGCATCATCATACCCATGGACATCAGGACGCTCGACACTACCAGATCGATGATTAGAAACGGGATAAACAGTAAGAAGCCAATCTGAAATGATGTCTTCAACTCACTCGTCACGAACGCCGGGACTAACACCGTAAAAGGTACCTTATCTGGCGAGGCATAGGCCTCATCACCCGCAATGCGAGAAAACATCCTGATATCATTGTCGCGGGTCTGACCCAGCATAAAACCGCGCAGTGGAATACTTGCCTTTACTACCGCATCTTCAAATGTCATCTTTTCTGCGAGATAGGGTTGCAGGGCCTCGTTATTCATTTTGTTGAATACCGGCGCCATGATAAAGAAAGTCAGAAACAGCGACAGACCGATAATCGTCTGTGTCGATGGCGCCTGCACCAAACCAATCGCCTGACGCAGGATCGATAACACAATCACGACACGGGTGAATGATGTCATCATCAATAATGCGGAGGGGATCAGCGTCAGCGCCGTCATCAACGCCAGGACCTGAATACTCAGGCTATAGGTCTGCTGTCCCCCCGGACCGTTGGTAACAGAGATCGCAGGCAGCCCGGTCTGGGCGAACAACTCCGCACCCGGCAGCAGAATTAGCAACAGGGGGATCACAATCTTGAGCGTCCTCATGGCTGCAACTTTCCCTTCAAAAGCTCCTGCAACCTGTCGGCGAACTTCCCCTGCCCCGGCCTGGGTGAACGCGCCAGGGTAACCTCAACCGGTCGTTCAAGCACATGCAAGGTACGAATCTGCCCTGGGGCCAATCCAACCAGTAACTGTTCCTGTCCCACCTGCAACAACACAACCCTCTCGCGTTGCCCTAGTGACAGACCACCCAGAATACGCAGTGAGCCCTGTCCCCCACCTGGAATGGAATTCATGCGTCGCATGAACCAGGCCATCCCCACAATCAGGGCAACGATCAAGGCAAGCCCAAAAAACATCTGAAGAAAACTGCCCAGACCTACCCCAACAGGCTCCGTCAACACCGGACCAGGCCGTGTCAATTTGGTGGTGTCCGCCGCCCCGGCCAAGGGGCTCAGCAGGAAGGTGGAGAGAATGAGATAAATTCGCGTCAAGCCTGCCATCCTCACTGCAACTTTCTGACCCGTTCGATCGGGCTTATAACGTCAGTCAAACGAATACCAAACTTTTCGTTGACCACCACCACCTCACCGTGTGCAATCAAGGTACCGTTCACCAGCACGTCCAGTGGCTCGCCCGCAAGGCGATCCAGTTCAATAACAGAACCCTGGTTGAGTTGAAGGAGGTTACGAATGCTTATCTTGGTCTGACCGATTTCCATCGACATGGTAACGGGGATATCCAATATCACATCCAGATTAACGTCTTCTCCCCGTTTACCTGTGTCTTCAAGGTTAGACAACCCAGCATGTCTTACTTCATTCTTAGATTTAGAATCAGCCACGCCTGCTTCCTCCATTGCGCTTGCCCATTCATCCATTACCGCATCATCATTTTCCGAGTCACTCATCGTCTCATCTCCAGCATGATGGCCTGGGCCTGGCTGGCCACAGGTGGACGTTCTACTGTGTCAGTAATCTTAATTGCCAATTTATCGTCATGCGTCCCCAGCACACCACGCAAGACCGGGATATCTTCGGCACGAATCAGAACTTTCTCGGGAAAATCGATCGGGATCACGTCACCGGCCTTCAATTTCATCACCTGATGCAATGGCATAGTGACGCGCGTCAGGGTTGATCGAATGTCCACCTCAGCAACCTTGATCTCCTCGCGCATGGCCACGGCCCAGCGTTCGTCCAATTCCATGCGGTCACTCTGCACACCGGCATCCAACAATTCACGGATGGGTTCCAACATGGCATAAGGCATCACCACCTGAAAGTCACCACCACCACCATCAAGCTCGACGTGAAAGGTACTCAAGACCACAACTTCGGTCGGACTCACAATGGTGGCAAATTGCGGATTCAGTTCCATATTGATAAATTCAAATTCAACTGGTAGTACCGGACCCCACGCCTCTTTCAGGTCTTTGAAGGCCTCTTTCAGTACGTTTGTGACGATACGCTGCTCAGTGGGTGAAAAATCACGCCCCTCGATCTTGGCGTGACGCCCACTTCCACCAAAAAAGTTATCCACAATAATGAATACCAGTTTGGCATCGAAAACACATAGTGCCGAACCTCGCAGGGGCGGGATACGCACGATGTTCAGGCTGGTAGGGACAAACAAGCTGTGAATGTACTCAGAGAATTTCACCATCTGTACGCCACCAATAGATATTTCGGCGGAGCGACGCAGCATGTTAAACATGCTGATACGAAAGTGACGGGCAAACCGTTCATTGATCATTTCAAGTGTCGGCATGCGACCACGAACAATTCGATCGTGGCTGGCAAAGTCGAAGGCACGCACAATACCATCGTTAGCCGTACTCGAAGAGGTAGTTTCGACATCACCACCCTCTACACCATGCAAGAGGGCATCGATTTCGTCCTGGGAAAGCAGATCGGTGACTGACATATTTGGATTCGCCTATTGCATCATGAATTGAGTGAAGTAGATCGCATCAACCCCATCTTCACCTTTTTTAAGTTCAAGTGATTTCTGCACCACATCCAAAAGCTCGGTACGCAGCTTATCCTTACCCGCTTTGACACGGAGCTCGTCATATTTCTGACCGCTAAGGAGTAACAGTATGTCGTTGCGAATGGCCGGGAGGTTTTCGGTGATCTTGCCCAGAACATGTTCATTGTGCGCCGAGACATCCAGACCGAGCTGGAGATAGCGCGCAACACGGCTGTCCTGAAAGTTGACGATAAATTCCTGACCGAGGCTGAGGTACTGTGGTTCGGGTGGGAGTTGTGGCCCGGCGGCCTTTTTGTTGAGTGCACCGCTGAAATAAAGCGTTCCGCCAATGGAGGCGCCCATCAGTAAGACAATAATGCCGATGAGAAGGGGCAGCTTGGCCTTTTTATTTGCGCCGCTGTCGAGTTCGAGATCGTCTGCTGGGGGCATATCACACCTGTGTCAAATTGGTTTCGCTACCCATAATAAATAGCAAAACACATGCCACGGTGCGGATATTTTAACTATTACTTAATAATCAATTAGTTATTTAATTATTTTTTCACGCCGCCAATCCATTGACGAGGCGATTGAATGACATCCCATGACGGTATGCCAAGCTTCTGGCGCTGTCCCTAGCGGAATAGGTGCTCCCGGTAATAGCGCAATTCCTCAATCGATTCGCGGATATCATCGAGGGCCAGGTGGCTACCCTTCTTATTGAAGCCCTGCATCACGGCCGGTGACCAGCGCCGTGCCAACTCCTTGAGGGTGCTGACATCGAGGTTTCGATAATGGAAGAATCCCTCCAAGTTTGGCATCTCGCGCGCCATGAAGCGTCGGTCCTGACAGATACTGTTGCCACACATGGGTGAGGCCTTGGCGGGGACAAATTCACGCAGAAACTCCAGGGTCAGTTGCTGCGCCTTGACGAGGTCCACCTGGCTCTGTCGTACCCGCTCAACCAGGCCTGACTTGGTGTGTTGACGTGTATTCCATTCATCCATGGCAGCCAGGATGCCGTCATCCTGGTGTATGGCGAGGACCGGACCTTCCGCCAGAATGGTCAACTGGGCATCCGTAACAACGCTGGCGATCTCAATAATGTGGTCCTGCTGGGTATCCAGGCCGGTCATCTCCAGGTCGATCCACACCAGATTATTTTGGTCCTGCGCCATAGTTTTACCATTATGTTAGAGTATGAGTGAGCGCATCTTAGCAAAGGGCGATGTTAGGCCCAACCTCCGATTTCATGATTGTGGACGAATAAATGGAAACTGCAGTTGTTAGTAATGTCTTCATACTGGCCCTGATTGCCGCGTTTGGTCTGCAATTCTGGTTGGCGCGACGTCAGATTCGCTATGTCGGCCTGCATCGTGATCAGGTCCCTGCGGCCTTTGCCGACAAGATCCCACTCGCTGCGCATAACAAGGCCGCCGACTACACCCTCACCCGCACCGCTTTTACTATGATAGAGCTTGGCTTCAGCGCTGTGCTTATCCTTGTCTGGACATTAGGTGGTGGCCTCGATCTACTCGATCACGCATGGCGAGCGCAGGGATGGGGGCCCCTCTCGACCGGTACCGTGGTGATTGTCAGTGTGCTGCTTATTGGTGGTCTCCTGGACCTCCCTTTCACACTCTATCGCACCTTTTGGATCGAGGCTCACTTTGGCTTTAATCGTACCACGCCCAAACTATTCGTGACCGACCTTATCAAGCAGGCCCTCATCGGCGCCCTCATTGGCATCCCTTTACTTGTGTTTGTGCTCTGGCTGATGCAGAACATGGGCAGTCTGTGGTGGTTATATGTCTGGGCCGTATGGCTGGGTTTCAATCTATTGATGTTCTGGCTCTACCCGAGCGTCATCGCACCGATGTTCAACAAATTCGAACCCCTCACGGATGCAGGCCTCAAGGCCCGCATCGAATCCTTACTCACGCGTTGCGGCTTTACTAGCCAGGGCATCTTTGTCATGGATGGCTCGCGTCGCAGCGCCCACGGTAATGCCTACTTCACCGGACTGGGCAAAAACAAGCGTATCGTCTTTTTTGACACGCTTATAAAATCATTACAGGGAGAGGAAGTCGAGGCAGTCCTGGCGCATGAGCTCGGGCACTTTCGGCGTAAACACATCCCTAAACGCCTTGCCAGTGTCGCTATACTGAGTTTAATCGGGCTGTTCATACTCGGCACACTTATGCAGTGGTCCCCCTTCTTCAAAGGGCTGGGTGTCAGCCAACCCTCTCAATACATTGCCTTGATACTCTTTCTGATGGTGTCGCCACTGTTTAGCATCTACCTGCAACCGCTGTTTTCCTTCTTCAGTCGCCAGCACGAGTTCGAGGCCGACGAGTTTGCCGCACAAAATAGCAGTGCAGAGGAGTTGGTTAGGGCACTGGTAAAAATGTACGAAGAGAATGCCAGCACCCTGACGCCTGATCCATTGTACTCGGCCTTTCATGACTCCCACCCACCGGCACCCGTACGGGTCGCCCACCTACAGAGGTTACAGCACATATGATTAAAGTTACGCTTATCTCTCTCGCAAGTCTGAGCCTGGTCTTAACGAGTCTGGCCGCAGATGCGGACATTCGTCGTGGCAAGACCCTGCATGATGAGAACTGCACCCGCTGCCACGATAGCAGTGTCTATACGCGCCCAAACCATCGCGTTACCGATCTCGATATGTTGAATCAACAAGTACATCGCTGTCGCGATAGCCAGGGATTTACCTGGCCCGAGGATCAGGTCAGCGATGTTGTACACTACCTAAATAACACCTATTACCATTTTGGTGATGCCAAAACCACTAAGTGAACAAAAC
>JAHEDA010000024.1:0-7612 GCA_024641445.1 Gammaproteobacteria bacterium | reverse complement strand
TGGCGCGAGCGCGACTACATGAATTACCGAGTTGGCGTGAAGACCCAACCTCCAGAACAATCGAACGCCAATTTGATTTCGCTGATTTTCACGCCACTATGCAATTCATCAATGCCGTAGCAAATCTTGCCACCGAGCAAGATCATCACCCCGAGATGCGCATCAATTACCGCAACTGTCGAGTTATCTTTACCACTCACAGTATCAGCGCGCTCAGCATGAATGATCTTATCTGTGCGGCCAGGCTTAATCGTCTGTATGAAATGATGACTGTCTGAGCCATCGAACATGCCGAAACGTCACCTTACCCAGCAACAAAAAAATCGCATTTCACAACACCAGGAGAGACACCGGGTCAATGCGGAGGCAACCTCACCAGATAATCACGATAACAAAAATAGTGGCGTCTCCGGTAGAGTCATTACCCGCCGCGGCCAGCTATATGTAGCAGAAGATCATCAAGGCCGATTGATACAGTGTCACCTGCGCCGTACCGCCGAGGCGCCGGTGTGTGGTGATGAGGTCATCTGGCAGGAGATCGACGCTACCCATGGGGTGATCCTCACCCTGCTACCACGTCGAACTATTCTGAAGCGCCCCTCTGCCAACGGTCAGGAAAAACTAATCGCTGCCAATATCGATCAGATTGTGGTGGTCTGTGCACCGGTCCCGGAGCTGAATACCCGACTCATCGATCGATATCTGGTCGCCGCTGAGCTCCTCTCCATTACACCTATTATTGTCGTAAATAAACATGATCTCCTTCGTCAGGAGGAACTGGCGACCGTGACACAACAGCTACAGTGTTATGTCGAAGCGAACTACGAGGTGATCTATACCAGCGCACAGGCACACTACCATTTAGATGCGTTAACACTTTCCCTGCAGGGTCTTTGCAGTATTTTTGTCGGCCAATCCGGGGTGGGGAAATCAACTTTATTAAACGAAATACTCGGTGAGCAGATTGCCAGTACCGGCGAGGTCTCTACTGCAACAAACAAAGGCCGCCACACCACCACCGCCGCACACCTCTACCACTTGCCAGATGGCGGCGATATTATCGATTCGCCAGGTGTGCGCGAGTTTGGTCTGGGTGATATTACAGAATCACAATTGGTACAAGGCTTCCGAGAATTTAACCAATACCTTGGCAACTGCCAGTTTCGTGACTGCACGCATCGGAGTGAACGAGGCTGCGCCATCAGGCGGGCAGTCGACGCCGACAAGATAAGTCAGGCCAGATATGAGAGTTACCTGAAATTACGCGAAGGAGATTCGCGTTAGTTTTTATTTGCACCAGAGATTAGTTTTTCCAACTCCTGTGCACTGAGGTCACCACGCCCCTCGTATTTCTTGATGTTATCCTCAGTCTTCTGATTCAACACGATGATGCTGATACGCCGGTTTGCCGGTGCACCAGGATTCTTGCCATCAAAGGGTACCGAATCGGCCAGACCGGTAACGCGACTAATCTTGTCCTTTCTGGCGCCACTGGAAAGCAGTTCGCGCCGCGCCGCATTGGCACGGTCTGCCGAGAGTTCCCAGTTTGTATATTGGGTCTTCTCTTCCACGTCGTCATACTCGCGATAGTAACCCTTCACAAAAGGCGTACCATCGGTGTGCCCGCTAACACTAAGTTTATTCGGTACCTTATTTATGACCCGGGCAATCTCATGCAGTATCTGCTTGGTGTACGGTTTTAACACTGCACTGGCACTGGCAAACATGGGGCGATTTTTCTTGTCGATGATCTGGATACGCAAACCCTCATCGGTAATATCCAGCAGGATCTGATCCTTGAACTGACGCATGGCTGCGCTCGTCTCAATTGTGCGCTTCACCTCTTGGAGCAGTTCCTCCAGCTTCTCCTTTTCTTTCTCATAACGCACCACCGTCACAACCTGAGTCTTATCCTGCGGTTGCTTCTTGGTGTCTTCACCGCGCGCCATGTCCATCGCCCCACCGAGCTTGATCATAGAGGTCGAGGCACCACCCGGCCCCTGGATGCCGGTTGGATTTTTGAAAAATTCGGAGATACCCTCGCGTGAGATCTGTGGCACCTGCGAGAGCAGCCACAAGAGGAGGAAGAAGGCCATCATGGCGGTCACGAAGTCAGCATAGGCCACCTTCCACGATCCACCGTGATGCGCCGCATGCCCGCCCTTCTTGACGCGCTTGACGATAATCGGCTGCTTTTTATCATCTGCCGCCACGAATAGGTATCCTGCTCAATTAAGCCTTGCGTTTCTTGACGTATTCTTCCAGCTCGGCAAACCCTGGACGTGCCGAACTCGGAATGGCCTTACGCCCAAACTCCACGGCGATCTGCGGGGTATAGCCATTCAGGGTCCCCATAATGCAGACCTTGATGACCTCAACAAATTTGTGTTCGGCTTCGGCCTTTTGTTTCAAAGCCGACGACATGGGTGCGGCGAAACCATATGACAACAGGATACCCAGGAAGGTACCAACTAGCGCAGCGGCGATGTGGTGGCCCAATACCTCGGGGGGTTCACTGATATAACCCATCGTGATAACTACACCCATTACCGCGGCCACGATACCAAAGCCAGGCAGACCGTCCGCTACCGTTTGCAGGGCCTCGCTGGGCTTCAATCCCTCGCCATGGGCAGTCTCCAATTCAATATCCATCAGGTTTTCCAATTCGAAGGCATTCATGTTGCCACCTACCATCAGCCGCAGATAGTCACAGATGAACTCCTCGGCGTGATGATTGGCAGTCACTTTTGGAAAGGCGCGGAAGAGCTCGCTCTGTTTAGGCTCCTCGATATCGTTTTCGAGGGACATCAGGCCCTCCTTGCGGGCCTTGGCAAACAGGGAAAACATTAGGGCTAGCATGTCCATATACAGCGACTTATTGAAGGGCGACGCCTTGACCAGACCAAGTGACCCGGTGATAACCTGCATTGTGACCTTGCCAGGATTCGCGATAATCATCGCCCCCAACGAGCCACCGGCAATAATCATAAACTCAAAGGGCTGCATCAGCATGATTAGATGGCCTTCGGCGAAGACATAACCACCTAATACGCAGAATATTACCAATACGAAACCAAGGATGAACTTCATCGTGCGGACCTTTTATCCCGTTGTCCTGTTAGGGTATGTGAGCTTCCATGAACTTATCGTCTCGTGGAGGTGAAACTTGAACTTTGATTGTATGGATAGCGATAACTAAACTTGGCATTTTCCTAAAGCAATCAACCGCCTACGCCGATAGAGTAGACAGAATGTTGTCCCTGACTACCGGATGTGGTTTACAGACCCTGGCCGGCCACTAACTGCGAGCAATACATCATGGCGAATGCCGCCCCCCCTGGACAGCTTCCAATGCAAAAACCTCTCTCTGAGTGGGTTGATGTATTGTCTGCGCAGTCGATCCCGGTGATGAAGAGCACGATCCAGGAGATGGCTCGCGTACTCAAGACCGACAACCTCCCGGTCAAGGCCATGGTTGATACAGTCGAGCGGGACCCCGGCCTCGCCCTCCACCTTATTCGAACCTGCAGTAATCGTTCGCACGGTCACCTTAGTACGGAGGTCACCTCAGTACAGCAGGCAGTAATGATGCTGGGTATGCAGAAGTTGGCATTACTACCTAAAACACTGCCCGCACTGGAAGTGTCAACCAACAAACGCAGTCAATTTCATCTTCTACGTATATTCAGTACTGCCTATCACGCCGCCGTACAGGCCACCGAGTGGGCCCGCCAGCGCCGCGACATGATCCCGGACGAGATATTCATCGCCGCACAACTGCATTTTATCGGTGAAATGCTGTTGGCCATGGACGCGCCCGAACTCCTCGACCGCATCTACCAACTCCGCAATGAGGAACACGTCCCTACAGAAGAGGCACATTACCTGATCCTTGGCTTTACGATTGATCAGCTTTCACTGGCTATAGCACGCAAGCTCGAACTCCCTACCCTGTTGATCGAGTCACTCCAGGCCGAGAGTGCCCACCTCCCGCGGGCTTACGGCATCATGCTGGCTGTGCAGGTCGCGCGTAGCGCAAGTTACAGCTGGTACTGGGACAAGATGTTGGAGATGCAGAAGAAGGCGGCGGATTGGCTCGGTAAAAGCTCGCAAACAGTCATTCGTGAAACACACCAACTAGCTGTAAAGGTTGCACGTGCCAGCACTTACCCCAGCATCATGGCCGCCGCCTTCAAGTTACTTCATCCTGCACCCATTGCCTCTGAAGATACGAAGGATGAGAGCAAGAACAAGAATAGCCACGTCGGGGTCTGTCTGGTCCCACAGATAGCACAATTGAAACATGCCCTAGGTGGACTGAAGGCACTACCAGACCACACTAACGACCTGCACAAGGTGACTGAGCTTTTATTACATGGGTTGCATAATGGCGCGGGTTTGAATCGTGCGGCCTTTGTCTATCATGACCCCGAGCGTAATACGCTCAAGGCACGTGGAGTGGTTGGGGTAGACAACGACCCATTCTTTAGTCGCATGGAGATGCCACTTAATCGACCCAATCTGTTTGAAAAGATGCTGGAGAAACAGCAGGCACTCTGGTTGAATGACGAGAACCGCAAACGGTACTGGGAGATTATCCCATTGGAGTTTCGTCGTTTGATAAAAACCAATAGCTTCCTGGTGATGTCCATTGTGAATCATGAGCGGACAGTTGGGATTGTCTATGCCGATCGCCACACCGAGGACTGTCACCTCGACGAAACCGCCTATAAATACTTCAAGGCCATGTGCCTACAGACAACCGAAGCACTCAAACGCATGAAGCGTATGCGCTACTAAACCTTCCCGCGCCCACTAAACGCATGCGACAGTGTACTGCTGCTTACATACTCAAGTTCACTACCGATGGGAATACCATGAGCAATCCGCGTTGCCTTCACGCCACGCTTTTGCGCCATTTCGGCAACATAGTGCGCCGTAGCCTCACCCTCTACAGTAGGATTGGTCGCCAGGATAACCTCCTGTATCTCACCACTGTCCAACCGTAACGCAAGTTTATCAAGCCCCAGCTCCAGGGGACCGATGCCATCGAGGGGTGACAGATGCCCCATCAGGACAAAATAGACACCACGATAGTCTGTTGCCTGTTCAATCGCCTGTTGGTCGGCAGGCGTCTCGACGATACATAACTGGCTACGATTGCGGTGAGAACTACCACATAATTCACACACTTCGCGCTCGCTCAAGGTTCGACATTCTGAGCAGTGACCGATTCGCTCCATGGCCTCGAGTAAGGTATGCGCGAGAACCCGGGCAGACTCACGATCTCGTTCCAGTAATTGAAATGCCATACGTTGTGCGGATTTAGGTCCGACACCAGGCAGACAGCGCAGGGCCTCAATGAGTCGCCCAATCAGGGGGCTAGTTGGCATCGGTGCAGTACTGACTAGAAGGGCAATTTAAAGCCCGGTGGAAGGCCCATGCCCGAGGTCAGACCAGAAAACCGCTCTTGCGTGACTTTCTCTACCTGACGTACGGCATCGTTGACCGCGGCGGCAATCAGGTCTTCTAACATATCTTTTTCATCCTTCATCAGGCCGTCATTCAGTTCGACACGTTTTACATCGTGACGCCCCGTCATGGTTACCTTCACCATGCCACCACCCGATTGGCCCGTCACTTCAATATTGGCCATCTCTTCCTGCGCCTTCTGCAGATTTGCCTGCATCTGCTGCGCCTGTTTCATCAAATTTCCAAGTCCGCTTTTCATTCTTCACCTCAATTATTGCCAACTACACGGATAAAATAATTAATCACTTATTGGTTGAATCGAGTCGGGTACTACCTGCGCATTAAACATCTCCATCATCTTTTTGATGTTGACATCGTTATCGACCGCAGATTGAGCCGCGCTCTGCTTCTCACCTAACAGGCGCGCCTGCCGATCCGCCGGGGTCTCCCCCGCAGGAATTTTCACCGAAATTTTTAAGCGTATTACCTTGCCTAGATAGCCAGAGATCGCCTCTTGCAGTCGCAATTCGCGCTCACGTGTCAAAAGGTATTGATACTCGGGGGGCAGAGACAGTTCCATCCCGTCACCCTCGCGCGCCGTCAACGTACTGTGCATAGCCAACTCATTCATCAGGGCCGTTAATCGCATCGATTTCACCATCTCGGCCCAGTTTGCCGATGTCACATCGGCGACGGGCGCGGAGGGGCTGGTTGGCATATCGATCACGGGCTCATTCTGCTCGCTCGCAATGGCACCTACTGATGGAGTCTTCACTGGCGTAGGGCTAGCCTGCGAGACAGGCACGGCAGCCATCTTTGCCGTTGAATCAGGGGCAGACTGTACTTGTTCACCTGTACCGCCACCCGGGCGAAAGGCCAACATCCGTAACAGCACCATTTCAAGCCCAGCGCGGGGGTCCGGCGAATACGACAGGTCTCGGCGTCCGAGCAACCCTATTTGATAATATAACTGCACATCTTCCTTGGACATTGCGGTGACTAACTGCGTGAGGCGGCCGTGCTCACCCATCGTTTCATCATAGGCGTCAGGTACCTGTTGCAGTAGTGCAATGCGCTGCAATGCTGAGACGATCTCGGCCAGAACCTCCGAAAAATCTGGTGACTTCTCTGCCAATAGTTTCAAGCTCGCCAACACCTTTGCTGCATCGGCCGAGGTCAATGCATCGAGTACGTCGTATACATGAGTCTGTTCGATACTCCCCAGCATATCGCTGACTTCTTCAGCAGTGACCTTGCCACCACCGAATGCAATAGCCTGATCCAGCAGGCTCAAGGCATCGCGCATGCTACCGTCGGCGGCACGCGCCAGCTGCGTCAATGCAATTGTGTCGGAGGATATCTGTTCCGCCTCAAGAAGATGGGCCAAGTGACCTTGAATACGTTCAGGGGCAATGCGCCGCAGATTAAATTGCAGACAACGGGACAGGATCGTGATCGGTAACTTCTGCGGATCAGTCGTGGCGAGTAAAAACTTTACATGCGGTGGTGGCTCTTCCAAGGTCTTCAACAGTGCATTAAAGCTATGCCCGGAGAGCATGTGTACCTCGTCGATGAGGTAAACCTTATAGCGACCACGGGTCGGCGCATACTGTACGTTATCGAGCAATTCACGGGTATCTTCTACCTTGGTACGCGAGGCCGCATCCACCTCAATGAGATCGACAAAACGCCCCTCATCGATCTCACGGCAGGCCGAGCAGACCCCACAGGGTTTTGAGCTGACACCCTGCTCACAATTCAGGGATTTGGCGAGGATACGTGCGATGGTGGTCTTACCGACCCCGCGGGTACCGGTAAACAGAAAGGCATGGTGCAGGCGATTGGTATCGAGGGCGTTGATCAGGGCACGCAGGACGTGTTCCTGCCCCACCATCTCGGCAAAATTCTTCGGCCTCCACTTGCGTGCCAACACCTGATACGTCATGCCGTTACAACCGTCATAATTCCCTCGATGGGGCATTCTACCGGTGGGGGACGCGAGGTTCTAGGGTAAGGTGACTAAATTATATAGGGATAAGGTGGCGGCCTGCGCCCGCCACACCCCGGCGCCCGAGTCCACTGCTGCCGCTGCTCCCTTCCGGGCCTGACCGGGTTCACGGCTTGTCGTCGCGAGGGGACC
>JAHEDA010000254.1 GCA_024641445.1 Gammaproteobacteria bacterium | reverse complement strand
CGGACGAGAGATCAGGTCCTTGTCAGGTATGGGGAGAAAACGGCCACTTCGGCGTAGATCGGCGGAGACAATTGCGGATACCGCCAGGGGTTCTGCGCCCGCGGGACCTGCCCAGGCGAAGGGGACTATCGCGATGGGGACCGCGTCATCAACACCCTGGGTGATATCGATTGTCAGTACCGCCCGCGCCTGTGCTGAAAAAAACAGCGTCAGCACGAGCGGTATTAAACGCTTCATTGTCGTCATCATATCGTCAGCTCTTTTCCAGCGTAAACGGGAACACTAACTCCCGGAATTCATCAAATAGATTGGCCTCTGGTGGTGGTAGAGGCAAAGGGGAAGCCATTCGTACTGCGGTCTCCACCGAGCGATCAAAAACCGTATTACCACTGCTCTTCGTAACCTGCACCTGCATGACATCACCGCTGGGAATTAGACGCACCCTCAGCTCGCAACTCATGCCAAGCTTCGTGCCCGGTGGAACCCGCCACTGTCTACGCACCTGTGCCTCGATCAGGCTACGATACTTGTTAATCATACTCACACGTTGGGTATTCTGCTCTTGCGACAAGCGCTGTTGCTCCGCCGCCATTTTGCGGCGCAACTCGTCCTCGCGACGCTGTTGCTCGACCTGTTGCAAACGTTGTTCTTCTGCCTTGCGCTCGGTCTCCAGTGACTTGAGACGACTTTCTTCTTTCTTGCGCTTATCAGCCAGGGCCTGTTGTTCCTGCTTTAGCTTACTAAGGCGTTTGTTATCCGCCTCAGCCTGTTCTTGCTGTTTGCGCTTGGTCAAAGCCAATCGCTCTTCCTCTTTTTTTCGCGCTGCCTCAGCACTACGTGCACGTGCCTCCAGCTCTCGATGGTGGCGGGTCTCATCAGATTTGATCTGGGCCAATTCCTTCTCGACCCGTTTTTCATCTACCGTAACGGCCTGAATGACCTTTTCCGCCGGATTCCCCGGTAGGGTATGGTGATCGGTCTTGAAGTGGAAGCTCACAATCAAAAGCACCAGAATCAGGACGTGTATAGCGACAGCAAAGGCAGCCGCACGCGGATTTTTTTTAATAAGTTCAAGCATGCTTATTATTCCGAAACCACCCGGGCTACCGGCTGGGTCACCAGCCCAACATTATCAACACCCGCTTGCTGCAACAAACCCATTACCGCGACCACCTGGCCATACGCAACATGATCATCGCCACGGACCAGGACGCTTACCCCCGGTCGATGACGTAGAATTGCAGCCACGCGTGCCACCAGCGTCTGGGGGTCAATGGCGGCACGCGGATTCTCACCCAGGTTCATATAATATTTGCCGTGTCTATCTACCGAGACAATAACTGGCTCCTGTTCCTGATTTTGCAGGGGGCGGGCCTTCGCCTGTGGCAGGTCAACATTCACGGCCTCATTTAATAAGGGGGTTGTCACCATAAAGATCACCAGCAGTACCAACATCACGTCGATATAGGGCACCACATTGATCTCGGAGATGCGTTTTTTTACATAGCGCTGAGTTGGGGCTTGATAGCTCATAGTGTCATCAATATATGTTGCGGCTGCTTATCTCAACCATGCGCCTGTCGATGGAGTATGGAGGAGAACTCTTCCATGAAAATATCGTAGCGCCCCATCAATCTCTCCATATTATTTGAGAATCTATTGTATGCAATGACGGCCGGAATAGCGGCAAACAGACCAATCGCCGTAGCGATAAGGGCCTCCGAGATACCGGGAGCCACGGAGGCAATTGATGCCTGCTGCACACTGCCCAGGGCCCGAAATGAATTCATAACCCCCCAAACGGTACCAAACAAACCGACATATGGGCTGGTCGATCCAATCGTGGCCAAAAATGACAGGTGGGTTTCGAGTTTTTCGTATTCACGGTTCAAGATCACTCTCATGGCTCGCTGCACCCCCTCCATTATTGCAGCGCGTTCGATCCCGGCCTGCTTGCGCAGATTTACAAATTCGCGGAACCCGGTCTCAAATATCGCCTCCATACCCTGTAGTTTGTCTTTTCGCGCAGAGAGCTGGCGGTAAAGTTCACCGAGTTCTCCCCCACCCCAGAAGCGCCGCTCGAATTGCTCCGCCTCGGTACGCGCCTGGCGCAGGACACCGGTTTTGATATAGATGATCATCCATGACAAAAAGGAGACGGCGATCAATAACAGTAACACCAGCTGCACCACCAAACTGGCATTAAGAAGTAAATGGATAATTGATAGATCGGTAGACACAGGCTAGTTCCCCTTGATTATTATCTCTCGCAAGCCTACTGGTATTGCACTCGGCTTAAACCTCTGTGCGCTCAGGCTGGCAACCCTGACGCTACCCGAACATAAAACTTCACTCGTCACAGCATTAGTTATCGTCTGATTAAATAGCAGGCTGGCCTGCTTTACCCCAACCACCTCTGTGGACACCACCAGACTATCATTGAAACGTGCAGGTAGATGATACTCAATGGCAAGATTCCGCACCGCGAATACGACATCATGTTTTTGTATAAGTTCATCCTGCTCAAAACCCAGGCTGCGTAACCATTCAGTACGCGCTCGTTCCATAAAGTTTAGATAAATGGAGTGGTAGACAACTCCGCCGCTATCGGTATCTTCGTAATAAACACGGATTTGCCAAAGGAACTTGTTCACGCTTCGGATAGATACCTTGCAGGATATATTGAGATGCGGTTGGCGCGTCTAGGGTTTATCTTCAAACAAATCGAGACTACGTGCACTCTCAGTCTGCTGAGGTGCGCGCAAACCGAAATGCAAATAGGCGTTACGGGTTGCCATGCGACCACGTGGTGTGCGCATGATAAAACCCTGTTGGATCAGATAGGGTTCAAGCACATCCTCGATTGTATCACGCTCCTCTCCGATCGCCGCAGCCAGGTTATCAACCCCGACTGGCCCACCACCGAATTTTTCAATAATGGCCAGTAATAGCTTACGGTCCTGCATATCAAACCCCGACTCGTCCACGTCCAGCATGTCCAGGGCTCGCTTGGCGATTTCCGAGCTAATAATACCTTGCCCCTTCACCTCTGCGTAGTCACGGACCCGGCGCAGTAACCTGTTGGTAATACGGGGTGTGCCACGTGAACGCCGAGCAATTTCCATCGCCCCTTCGTTGTCCATCTCCAGGCCCAGGATTTGGGCCGAGCGTTTAACAATTCGAATCAGGTCTTCGGCAGAGTAAAACTCTAATCGCTGCACGATCCCAAAACGGTCACGCAGGGGTGAGGTCAACAGACCCGCACGGGTGGTTGCACCCACCAAGGTAAACGGGGGCAGGTCCAACTTGATGGAGCGTGCCGCCGGGCCTTCACCGATCATGATGTCGAGTTGGTAGTCCTCCATAGCCGGGTAGAGGATCTCCTCTACTACCGGGCTCAGACGGTGTATTTCATCGACAAACAAAACATCATGGGGTTCAAGATTGGTGAGCAGGGCGGCCAGGTCACCGGGGCGCTCCAACACCGGTCCCGAGGTCTGTTTGAGATTGACTCCCAGCTCGTTGGCAATAATGTGTGCCAGGGTGGTCTTGCCAAGGCCGGGGGGACCGAAGATTAGCACGTGGTCCAGGGCCTCCCTACGCTGACGCGCGGCCTGGATGAATATCTCCATTTGCTCGCGCACCACGGGCTGCCCCACATACTCTTGCAGGGTACGTGGCCGGATGGCGCGATCGAGGATGTCGTCCTCTCCCCGGTTGGCCGTACTTACAAGGCGATCCTGTTCAATCATCGTGCCTCAGTCTATCCCAACGCATGTTTTAAGGCAGCACGAATAATATCTTCACTGCTCATCCCCTTGGACTCGACCTTGGAGACGAGCCGACTCGCCTCTTGCGGTTTGTAGCCCAGGGCGATCAGTGCGCTGATGGCCTCCCGTTCAGGGTGTTCGACGGCGGACGATGGCCGAACCTGCCTGGCGTCCACCCCGGGCTCGGGTTGCCAGTCATCCAGGCGGTCACGCATCTCGATCACGAGACGCTCGGCGGTCTTCTTGCCCACCCCTGGCAGGCGAGTCAGACTCGCGACATCACTATCGTGAATGCAACGTGAAAAATCCTGGGCACTGATACCCGATAAAATCGCCAGGGCCAGCTTGGCCCCGACACCACTAACCTTGAGCAGGCTGCGAAATAGACGACGTTCTGGTTCGCTGGCAAAGCCACAGAGGATATGGGCATCCTCACGCACGATTAGGT
>JAHEDA010000023.1:7314-16024 GCA_024641445.1 Gammaproteobacteria bacterium | reverse complement strand
GGGTGTCAATGCCCTCAATCTGGATGCCAAAGGTCGCATGGCGATGCCGAGCAAGTATCGGGATCGCCTCGTGGCGCTTTGCAATGGTCAGTTAGTGGTCACTGTCGACAGGGATCACTGTCTGCTCCTGTATCCCCTGCCCGAGTGGGAAAACATCGAGCGCAAGCTCGTGGCCCTGCCGAGTCTCAATAAACAGGCGCGTCGCCTGCAACGTCTGTTGATCGGTCATGCCACCGAGGTCGAGGTGGATAGTCACGGCCGTATCTTGCTACCTCCCCCCTTAAGAGAATTTGCCGAATTGGATAAGCGCATCGTGCTGATTGGCCAGGGCAATAAGTTTGAACTTTGGAATGAAGAAAGTTGGAACAGTCGTCGTGACGAGTGGATCAACGAGGTCGACAGTGATGAGTTGGAATTGCCTCAAGAGTTGGAGACGCTGTCACTGTAATGGAGGTCGAGCGATACACACATCAACCGGTCATGCTGGAGGAAGCCTTGGCAGGTTTAAATATTAAAGAGGATGGGTGCTACGTGGATGGCACCTTTGGTCGAGGTGGTCACTCGCGTGGCATCTTGGCGTGCCTGGGTACACGTGGTGCGTTGCTTGCCTTTGACAAAGACCCACAGGCGCTGAGTGCGGCGAATGATCTGATGACGGATGGACGCTTTGCGATTCGCAGGGGTTCATTCGCAAATTTACGCAAAGAGGCAGATGCAAACGGTTGGCTCGGTAAGGTGGATGGCATTTTATTAGATCTGGGTGTCTCCTCCCCCCAACTCGATGATGCCTCGCGCGGGTTTAGCTTTCGCGATCAGGGTCCATTGGATATGCGCATGGACCCTGAGCATGGTGTCAGCGCCGCGCAGTGGTTGGCGCAGGCCAAGGATACAGAGATTGCAGATGTGTTGAGTGAATATGGAGAGGAGCGTTTCGCCAAGCGGATTGCACGTGCCATCGTCAATGCGCGTCAGGAATCGCCTATTGATACAACACAACGTTTGCAGGCCATCGTCGCCGCAGCGAATCCAAGCTGGGAGAAGGGTAAAGACCCTGCAACGCGTAGTTTTCAAGCTATCCGCATTTTCATTAATCAGGAACTGGAGGACTTGAAGACTTGCCTTAGTGCCGCTGTTGAGGTCTTGGCGCCAGGTGGGCGTTTGGTTGTAATCAGTTTTCATTCGCTGGAGGACCGTATCGTCAAACGATTTATCCGCGAGCAGACACGGGGTGATGAGTTGCCACCTGATCTTCCCATACGGCATATCGAGATTACTCCAAAGATGCTAATGATTGGCAAGGCCGTTATGCCCAGTGAGGCAGAGGTCAACCGCAACCCGCGCGCACGTAGCGCAGTTTTGCGGATTGCTGAAAGGACGGCTATCAAATGAAGTTGTTGCTCTCTGGCATGATCGTCTTAACCGCTATCTCTGCCCTGGGCGTTGTTTATACCACGCATGAAAATCGGCAGCTCTTCAGTAAATTGTACGAACTCAATAAGCAGCGCGATGAGCTGGATATTGAATGGGGTCGACTACAGCTTGAACAGAGTACATGGGCGACGCATGGTCGTATTGAAAAAATTGCACGAGAGAAGCTTGGGATGGATACGGTTGACTACAACAAGGTCATGATTGTAAAGCCATGAGCAAAGATATAATTCCTGTTGCATCTCGCCAACGTCTTCTTACGTTAGTGGCATTATTTGCATGTGCCGGGATTGTATTGTTCTGGCGGGCGATAGAATTACAGGTTGTACGTAAAGATTTTCTGCAGACTCAGGGTGATGCACGCTACTTACGAGTTCTCCCTGTGGTTGCAACACGAGGCATGATATCTGACCGACATGGTGAGCCGCTTGCTATCAGCACTCCCGTCGATTCCGTTTGGGTGCATCCGAAAGATTTTATAACGGTCCGTTCACAATGGGCTTCCCTCGCCAAATTGCTGGGACTGAATCTTGGTGAACTGAAACAGATGCTTGACGAGCGGCGCGAGCGTGAATTTGTCTATATCAAACGCCGGATTAGTCCCGAGCTTGCCCAGCAGGTAATGGCGCTGGAACTGCCAGGTGTTGCTATGCAACGTGAATATCGTCGTTATTATCCTTTAGGTGAGGTGGCGGCACATGTAGTGGGGTTCACAAATGTCGATGATCAGGGGCAAGAGGGACTTGAGCTCGCTTATGACAACTGGTTGAGGGGGGAGGCAGGAAAGCAGCGGGTGATCAAGGACCGCTTGGGCAAGGTTATTCAAGATGTAGAGTTGGTACAAGAGGCGAAACCCGGTAAGGACTTGAGTCTAAGTATCGATCGTCGACTGCAATATCTGACTTATCGTGAGCTGAAGCGTAGTGTAATGCATCACCACGCTCGCTCAGGTAGTGCCATTATACTTGATGCACTAAATGGTGAGGTGCTGGCGATGGTGAGTCAGCCTGCCTACAACCCCAATAATGTTGCCGCTGACTATGTCGCCAGTTTCCGTAATCGCTCTGTCACCGATGTGTTTGAGCCAGGGTCTACGATTAAACCCTTTACCATTGCCGCAGCACTGGAGAGTGGGCGTTTTAGTTCACAGTCGGTGATTGATACTGCCCCCGGATACTATAAGGTTGGTGCCTACACAATTCGTGATGCCCATAATAATGGGCGGATTGACATACCAACCATTATTCAGAAGTCCAGCAATGTGGGCGCAAGCAAAATTGCATTAGCACTAAAGCCTGAGCAGTTGTGGAAAATAAATTCAAGTGTAGGCTTTGGTGATACATCGGGTAGCGGTTTCCCCGGTGAGGTTGCGGGCATCCTGAAACGCCCCGCTCAGTGGCGTGAAATTGACCGTGCCACGCTAGCCTTTGGTTATGGTCTGTCCGTTACCGCATTACAACTAGTGCGCGCCTATGGAGCGATAGCCGCCGATGGGATGCTCCTCCCTGTGAGTTTCTTGAACCAGAATAATTTAATAACTGGTAAACGGGTCATGCAAGCTGTGACGGCACAGCGACTGCGTAAAATGCTGGAACGGGTTGTGAGTGCAGATGGTACCGCGTTGCGGGCGAAGATCACCGGTTACAGCGTTGCAGGTAAGACGGGCACAGTTAAAAAGCTGGGTAAGAATGGTTATAGCGATGACCGCTATTCATCTATCTTTGTTGGCATGGCCCCGGCAACTCACCCTCGTTTAGTTATGTTGGTGTACATCGACGAGCCTCATTCCGGTGTCTATTACGGAGGCGAGGTAGCTGCGCCAGTCTTTGAGAAAGTCATGTCGGTTGCCTTGCGTACACTGAATGTCGCTCCTGACGCCATTGACGGTTCGAGTGTTAAAGTTGCAACGCTGGAGAGGCACCCATGATGGTCGCGTCTCGCATCGAAAATTCGTTAGCGCTCAGCGAACTGCTCAAGGGCATCGTAGCCATTCCAGTAGAGGCGGATTGCACTTTGTCAGGGATTGCCAACGATAGCCGCAAAGTGAAATCAGGTGACCTCTTTATGGCGGTAAATGGCCAGACTGGGGGTGCGGAGCGTTACATTGATAGTGCTATTGCAGCAGGCTGTTGCGCGATAGTCTGGGAGCCTGCTGCGGGAGTTGATTTTCTTCCCTTAACGTGGCGTGGGTCGACGCAGCGAGGCCAGGTGCCGTTGATTGCCTGTGCAGGATTGTCTTCAATGGTCGGCGTAATCGCCGACCGCTTCTATGCGGAACCCTCACGTCAGCTGAAGGTGATTGGTATTACCGGGACGAATGGCAAGACTTCATGTAGCCAGTTTATTGCACAGGCAATCTCGACCCGGAATCCATGCATCGTCATCGGCACGTTGGGTTATGGTGTGTATGGAAAGCTTGCACCCGCAACCCATACAACCCCTGATGCGGTAAGCTGCCAACATATCCTGGCAGAGGGTCTGGCAGAGGGTGCTCATGCGGCGGTTATGGAGGTCTCATCACACGCACTCGATCAACAGCGAGTCGCGGGGATTCATTACCACACGGCAGTCTTTACCAATCTAACCCGTGATCACCTCGATTATCACGGCAGTATGGAGCAGTATGGACGGGCTAAGCGAAGTTTGTTCCAGATACCTGAACTCCGTCATGCCATCATCAATGCCGACGATTCATATGGGCAGCACCTAATCGCCGAATTCCGCGATCAGTTAACCGTGACAAGCTACGGTACCAAATCTACCGTTGATACCCCTGATATTTATGTAACAGACATTCAGCTGCACCATTCTGGTATTCGTGCGCGCGTACATACTCAACAAGGGGATGGCTGGTTAGAGGCCACCGTGCTGGGACGTTTTAATATGAGTAATTTACTCGCCGCTCTTGGCACATTATTGAGTCTTGATTGGTCACTTGCTGATGCCTTAAGCGCATTGAGCAAGGTCAGTACGGTTCCAGGTCGCATGGAAAATTTTACTGTGACAGGCCAGGCCTTGGTGGTGGTGGACTACGCCCATACACCAGATGCACTTGAGCAGGTGTTACTTGCTGCACGTGAACATACATCGGGTGATGTCTGGTGTGTGTTTGGTTGTGGCGGAGATCGTGACAGGGGCAAGCGCCCACTGATGGGAGAATTGGCTCAGTCATTATCTGATCACGTTGTGGTCACGAATGACAATCCACGCCACGAAGAGCCGCAAGAGATTATTGCCGAGATACTTACTGGCATGTCCAGGTCACATCATGTCGTGATCGAGCCCGATCGCCGTATGGCAATCCGTTATGCGATCAACAATGCAAAATCCGATGATGTTGTGGTAGTGGCAGGCAAGGGCCATGAGGAATATCAGCAGTTTGGTGACCTGCGGTTGCCGTTTAGTGATGTCGCCGAGGTACGAAGTGCATTACAGGAGAGACGGTGATGAGTGCTTCGGGATTTCACATGCGCCTATCAGAAGCAGCCAGGCTTATTCGGGCCCGTTACACCGGTCCCGATGTTTTATTGCAGGGTATAAGCACAGATTCTCGCAAAGATGTAAAAGATAATCTCTTTATTGCCCTGCATGGCCCAAATTTTGATGCACACGAATTTGTGGTGAGTGTGCATGCCGCAGGTGCGGCGGCTTGTATGGTTGAGCATGAGGTCAAAGTAGCTGGACCAATGTTGATCGTAGACGATACCCGACGTGCGATGGGGCGTCTCGCTGGCGCATGGCGCAAGCAGTTTAGTTATCCAGTTATCGCCGTTACAGGTAGCAATGGCAAGACCACAGTGAAAGAGATGCTCGCCGCGATCCTGTCGCAACGGACACCTGTGTTAGCGACACAAGGAAATCTGAACAATGATATCGGTGTTCCGCTAACACTATTACGCCTGGATAAGTCCTTCTCTGCGGCGATTATCGAGATGGGAGCTAATCACCCAGGCGAAATTGATTACCTGACTGGACTTGCCCAACCGGATGTCGCACTGATCACCAATGCGGGCCCTGCGCATTTGGAAGGCTTTGGAAGTTTGGAGGGTGTGTCACGTGCCAAGGGTGAGATTTACAACGGTCTCGGAACAGATGGTGTGGCCGTTATTAACATCGACGATCTATTTAGTGACTACTGGATTGGCCTGAATAAAAAACATCAAATGCTGACCTTCGGTCTGCACAAGACCGCCGACGTCAGTGCGAAAATTGGCTATGCCGAGACAGGACAGCAGCTTGAGTTGCATACCCCGAAGGGGAAGCTAGACGTAAAGCTGAATCTCATAGGTATGCACAATGTTATGAATGCGCTGGCAGCGAGTGCTGCTGCACTTGCAGTAAATACTCCGCTTGAGCATATCAAGGCTGGCCTTGAGATGATGCATGCCGTCAACGGGCGAATGCAGAGTAAAGAAGGGTTGCGTCATGCGCGTATCATTGATGACACCTATAACGCGAATCCCGGTTCGTTGCAGGCTGCGCTGAATGTATTGAGCGCCTTGCCGGGTGCACGTTGGTTGGCGTTAGGTGACATGGGCGAGTTGGGGGAAGGTTCTGAACGAATTCATAGTGATGCTGGCATGGTCATCAAGGCAGCAAGCGTAGATCGTCTCTATACCTTGGGTGAACTTGCCGCACGTGCAGCAGAGACATATGGGCCGGCCGCGAGAAGGTTTTCCAGCCACGAGGCAATGATCGATGAGTTACGAATTGAATTGAAAGAGGATGTCACCTTGTTAGTCAAAGGCTCGCGGCGCAGTCGTATGGACAAGATTGTTACTGCGTTAACACTAAATGGGGGACGCAACTAAATGTTATATGCACTGGCTCAGTACCTGCAGGAATTCTATAGCGGATTTCATCTGTTTAACTATATTACCCTGCGCGCGATTTTGGGCGTACTCACTGCCCTGATTATTTCTCTGCTGATCGGACCCATGATGATACGTCGCTTGACGATTTATAAGATTGGTCAAACCGTACGGAATGATGGGCCACAGACACATCTTACCAAGGCTGGTACTCCGACCATGGGTGGTGCCTTGATCCTCGTTGCAATCGGTATTAGCACCCTGTTGTGGTCGGACCTGACAAATCGCTTTGTTTGGGTAATTCTGGCGGTGACGCTGGTATTCGGGATAATCGGTTGGGTAGACGATTATAAAAAGTTGATTAAAAAAGATCCGAAAGGCCTGGCCTCACGCTACAAGTATCTCTGGCAGAGCGTGGGTGGCTTGCTTGTTGGAATCTATTTGTATGCGACGGCCACAAACCCTGCCGAGACACAATTGATCGTTCCATTCTTTAAGACAGTTGGTATACCACTTAGCGGATTTGTCTTTATAGCCTTGGCCTATTTTGTCATTGTCGGGAGCAGTAATGCAGTCAATTTGACGGATGGTCTGGACGGGCTTGCAATCATGCCAACCGTCATGGTGGGTGGGGCATTGGGTATCTTTGCCTATGCCAGCGGTCATCATGGCTTCTCAACGTATCTTGGTATTCCCTTTCTGCCTGGCGTTGGTGAACTTGCAATCTTCTGCGGGGCGTTGATCGGTGCTGGGCTTGGTTTCCTCTGGTTCAATACCTACCCGGCAATGGTGTTTATGGGCGATGTCGGGGCCTTGGCGCTGGGTGCAGCTCTGGGCACATTGGCGGTTATGGTCCGCCAGGAATTGGTCTTGTTCATTATGGGTGGAGTATTCGTGATTGAAACAGTCTCAGTCATTATGCAAGTGACGTCTTTCAAACTGACGGGAAAGCGGATCTTTCGCATGGCGCCGCTGCATCACCATTTTGAACTAAAGGGCTGGCCTGAGCCGCGCGTAATTGTCCGTTTCTGGATAATTACGGTCTTCCTGGTCTTGATTGGCTTGGCAACCTTGAAGATTCGATAAGGCGATTATGACGGTAGCATCCAACCAGATGAATAAGTACGAACACTTGGGATTACCTGAGGGACATGTGCTTGTCGTCGGTCTTGGTAAGACAGGAGTATCCGTGGCGCGATTCCTGGCGCGGAACGGGATTGAGTTTTCGGTTACCGATAGTCGTGCAGAGCCTCCAGGTCTGTCTGATCTGAAACAGGAATTCCCAAATGCGCCGATTTACTGCGGTGAATTTTTGCCTGAAGTATTCCAGCACGCGGCTGTATTGATCGTAAGCCCGGGAGTAAGTGTGAAAGAGCCCGTGATAGTCGCGTTGTCAAAGCGCAATGTCCCTGTACTGGGTGATGTTGAGTTATTTGCTCGCGTCGCGAATGCCCCGGTCATCGGTATCACCGGTTCCAATGGTAAGAGTACCGTAACTACGCTCGTCGGTGAAATGGCGAAGGCAGCGGGTATGCGTGTTGCAGTGGGCGGCAATCTAGGTACTCCCGCATTGGACCTGGTAGATGAGGCTGAGACTGAACTGTATGTTTTAGAACTCTCCAGTTTTCAATTGGAGACCACGACAAATCTGCATCTGGCAGCAAGCGTAATTCTGAACATTAGTGAAGACCATATGGATCGCTACGATACGCTGGATGAATACATTCAGGCCAAGACCAAAATATATGCCCACTCTGACGCCATTGTTGTAAATACAGACGATGAATATGTTAAAGCACAAAATAACCTGATTCCTCAAGGCTGCAGGGTCACCTCATTTACCCTGAATGAGTCGGTAGAGGGTGGATTTGGGCTGAGTGAGATAGGTGGTACGAACTGGTTGTGTTATGGCAAGGAAAGGCTGATACCAGTGCATGAGGTGCGTATTCAGGGTCGCCATAATACGGCGAATGCCCTTGCAGCCTTGGCGCTCGGAATGGCGGTTCGTATACCCATGCAGACTATGTTGGAGACCCTGCGTTCATTTCCAGGACTACCGCATCGTATGCAATGGGTGACAGAGTTTAATGGTGTGACATGGTTCAATGACTCCAAGGCGACGAATGTCGGGGCTGCACTCGCTGCCATTAATGGGGTGTTAGCGCAGAAAATAATTTTAATCGCGGGTGGGCAGGGTAAGGGACAGAATTTCTCACCACTACTCGAGCCACTCAAACAACGTGCCCGCCTGGTTATTTTACTTGGGATTGACGCACCAAAGATTGAGAATATCCTGAAGGGATACGTTCCATACGAGAACGTAAAGGATATGCGTGAGGCAATTCAATTGGCGAAGACAAAGGGTAGATCAGGTGACGCAGTACTATTGTCACCCGCCTGTGCCAGTTTTGATATGTTCAGTGGTTATGCCCACCGTGGTGAGGTGTTTACGCAATTAACGCAGGAGATTG
>JAHEDA010000023.1:0-7304 GCA_024641445.1 Gammaproteobacteria bacterium | reverse complement strand
GCAATGACCAGCGCAATTCTCGAAAGATTAAGATTGGCGGCGGAATCCAAACCGATTCGGACACCGTTTGACCCGGTGTTGTTATCCACTGTCATAGCATTGTTGCTATTAGGTCTCGTAATGGTCGCTTCGTCGTCGATTTCGATCGCTGACCGTCAAACGGGTCAGCCGTTGTATTATTTATGGAGGCAGCTGGCCTTCACGAGCATTGGCATACTTAGTGGTTACGTTGTATTCAGGTTGCCACTTAAGGTTATTGAAAAGAGTGGCCCTATGCTGGTTATGTTCAGCATGGTTTTATTGTTGGTTGTATTCGTTCCGGGGCTTGGCCGTACGGTTAATGGGAGCACACGCTGGATTGGCATGGGCGGTATCAATATTCAAACGACAGAGTTATGCAAATTATTCACGATAATCTACCTTGCCGGATATCTGGTGCGACGCAGTGATGTGGTGCGTACCAGCATTGGTGGTTTTGTACGCCCCATGATCTTGCTGTTAGTGCTGAGTGCCCTGATGCTGTTGCAGCCAGATTATGGTGCCGCTGCTGTGATGTTGTCGACTGCAATGGGTATGATGTGGATGGGTGGTGTACGTATTTCTCAGTTCGCGATTCTGTTGGTATCTGCCACTGGACTCCTGATCACATTGGCGGTTAGTTCGCCTTACCGGATGGAGCGATTAACCGCCTTCCTCAATCCATGGGCTGACCCATTCAATAGTGGATTTCAGTTGACGCAGGCCTTAATAGCCTTTGGTCGTGGTGAGTTGTTTGGCGTTGGTTTGGGTAATAGTGTCCAAAAACTCTTTTATCTACCGGAGGCTCACACCGATTTCGTCTTTGCCGTGTTAGGTGAGGAGCTGGGGATGTTTGGAGTGATTACTGTAATCTCTCTCTACGCCACGTTGATTGCACGGAGTCTTATGATTGCGCGTCGTGCCGAGAAGCAGGACCGAATCTTCTCTGCGTACCTTGTCTACGGTTTGAGTTTATGGCTAGGCCTTCAGACAGTTATAAATGTTGGTGTGAATATGGGTCTATTGCCCACCAAGGGGTTGACGCTACCATTTATGAGTTATGGCGGCAGTAGTATTTTAGTCGTGTGCATCGCCATTGCGTTGATATTGCGTGTGGACTATGAGATGCGTCATAGGGGTCATCCTGCGCAGGCTGCAAAGGTAGGTAGACAATGGTAACAAACCCACTACGCATGATCGTTATGGCCGGTGGAACTGGTGGACATGTCTTTCCGGCCCTCGCTGTCGCGGACGTGTTGCGCGAGAAAGGTGTTGGCGTGAGTTGGCTGGGAACGCGTCATGGGATTGAGTCGAGGCTTGTGCCTGCTGCGGGATATGAGATTGACTACATCGATGTCCAGGGCCTGCGTGGCAATGGACTCATGGGATGGTTGATGGCGCCGGTAAAATTGATTCATGCATTGTGGCAGGCTAATACTGTCATGCGTACACGTAAACCCGCGGCTGTTCTCGGCCTGGGTGGCTTTGTAACTGGTCCTGGTGGCATCGCATGCCGCTTGGCGGGTATCCCGCTTCTGTTACATGAACAAAATGCGATTCCTGGATTAACCAATAAACTTTTATCACATATTGCGAGTGTTGTGATGGAGGCCTTCCCAGGAAGTTTTAGTAAGACTAGAGGCGTTATCCACACAGGCAATCCGGTCCGGAATAGTATCGTGATGCTTGATTCACCTGATCGCCGTCTAGGTAAACGCGATGGTCGTCTGCGTTTATTGGTGTTAGGGGGTAGCCTCGGTGCACAGGCATTGAATGAGATCATCCCTGCTGCTGTCGCGCGTTTCACAGAGTCAGAGAGGCCAGAGGTACGGCACCAGAGTGGCAAAAATAAATTAGAAAACACACAGGCAGCATATCATAAGCATAACGTGGTTGCTGAGGTGTATGAGTTTATCTCAGACATGGCTGCCGCGTATGCGTGGGCGGACCTGGTGATCTGTCGTGCTGGGGCACTGACAATTGCAGAACTGACTGCTGCGGGCATTGGTGCTGTACTCGTGCCGTATCCTCATGCGGTTGACGATCATCAGACCATGAATGCTCATTTTATGGTTAATGCGGGAGCTGCAATTCTATTGCCACAAATGCAATTAACAGTTGAGACTCTATATCAGAGTCTCATTGAGTTATTTCAAACGCGAAGGACAACCTTGTTGAAGATGGCAAATGCTGCTCATAGTTTGGCCAAGCCGGATGCAACACAGCACGTCGCTGAACTTTGTCTGAGGGCTGCTAATGGTTGAGAAAATAAAAAATGAATTCGTGAGTCCAGGTCATCCATGCGATCCCGGAATGGGACGTATCCGCCATATTCATTTTGTCGGTATTGGTGGTGTTGGTATGAGTGGTATTGCTGAGGTGATGTTAAATCTTGGCTACGCGGTCAGCGGATCGGATATACAACAAAATGCAGTAACCAGTCATCTCGCAAGTCTTGGTGCGATGATTTCAATTGGGCACGCGAAGGAAAATCTGGCCAAGTGTGATGTTGTCGTGACATCAACGGCGGTAAAACGGGATAACCCCGAAGTGGTTGCTGCTAAGGAGCAGCGTATACCTATTATACCGCGGGCGGAGATGTTGGCTGAATTAATGCGCTTTCGTTACGGGATTGCAGTAGCCGGTACCCATGGTAAGACAACAACAACAAGTCTGACTGCCAGTGTTTTGGCAGAAGGTGGTGTTGATCCTACCTTTGTTATTGGGGGTAAATTAAATAGTGCTGGTACCCATGCCAGACTGGGAGAGGGACGCTATCTCGTCGCAGAGGCGGATGAAAGTGACGCTTCCTTTCTTCATCTGCAACCTATGATGGCGATTGTTACCAACATCGACGCCGACCATATGGAGACCTATGGTGGCGATTTTGAACAGTTACGTCAGACGTTTATTGAATTCTTACATCATCTACCCTTCTATGGTTTGGCCGTGCTGTGTATAGAGGACGAGGAGATACGTAGGGTATTGCCAAAAATCACCCGACCTGTAGTCACTTATGGTTTCCGTGAGGGCGCAGATATTCGTGCTATCGAAATAAGTCAGACGCAATTCAAAACGCACTTTACTGTCTCGACCAAGGAAAAACCTGTTTGGTTGAAAATTACTCTCAATATGCCTGGGATGCATAATGTACTTAATGCACTTGCTGCAATTGCGGTAGCCCGTGAGATTGGTGTTGGTGACAAGGCAATCATCAAGGCGCTAGTCGAATTCCAGGGCATTGGTCGTCGATTCCAGCATTACCCGGATATCAAGCTCCCAACGGGAGCGGCAGTCATGCATATTGATGATTACGGTCATCACCCAAGGGAGATGCATGCCACCATACAGGCGATCCGGACTGGGTGGCCGACACGTCGCCTGGTCCTGGCATTCCAACCTCATCGCTATACACGAACACGAGACTTATTCGAGGACTTTGCAATTGTACTGTCAGAAGTAGATGCCTTGTTACTAATGGATATCTATGCAGCTGGAGAGGCACCTATTACGGGTTCCGATGGTAGAGCACTGGCTCGAGCCGTGCGTATGCGTGGTCAAGTTGATCCAGTGTTTGTCGAAGATATCGCCCAACTTCCTGACACCCTTGCAGGTGTACTTAAAGACGGTGATATTTTGCTGACACTGGGGGCTGGTAATGTAGGTGCGATTGCTTCCCGTCTGGAAGAGGAAATGGAAGCGAGGTATTCACGCAAATGAATGCCTTAGTCCAGCGTAGGCACTATCGTATGGGGTGTGGTGAGACACTGAATACTGAACTGCAATGTATGCAGTACACGACCCGGTCAAAAGAATCTAAAAGCAAAAGTACTGTGGACACCGCACGAACGCATTATATGAAGCAGAAAAGAAAGTAACGAGATGCTGGCGATGAAAAATGACAAGCAATCATATCGTGGAATTCTGCTGGAGCACGAGCCGATGCGCAAACATACCTCATGGCGAGTGGGTGGTAATGCGGATAGGTACTATCAACCAATGGACCTGGATGATTTGCAATTATTCATGAACTCTATTTCTGTAGATGAACCGGTATATTGGATTGGGTTAGGTAGCAACCTGCTCGTACGGGATGGCGGAATACGTGGCACGGTGATCTGCACCAGTGGAGTGCTGAATCAGATTAAACCGGTGTCGGAGAACACCATCTATGTTCAGGCGGGTGTTGCCTGTCCAAAAGTGGCACGTCAGGCCGCCAAGATGGGTTTGGTGGGGGCTGAGTTTCTCAGTGGAATTCCAGGAACCATGGGCGGGGCGCTTGCCATGAATGCAGGTGCCTTTGGTGGCGAGACGTGGAATCTGGTTCAAAGTGTCCAAACGATGGATCGGTGCGGCCTAATTCATGAGCGTAAACCCGATGAGTTTCGGGTTGGTTATCGTACAGTCATTGGACCGCATGGCGAGTGGTTCGTTGCTAGCAATCTTGGGTTAACACCAGGGGATGTCGCTGTGTCACAACAACAGATCAAGAATTTACTGGCGCGTAGAGCTAAATCGCAACCAACTAATCAACCCAGTGCTGGCTCGGTATTTCGAAATCCCGAGGGGGATTATGCTGCACGACTAATCGAAGTGAGTGGCATGAAAGGGACGTGTGTGGGTGGTGCCTGTGTTTCTGACAAGCATGCCAACTTCATAATCAATATGGGCACAGCAACGGCGAATGACATTGAAACGCTTATTCAACAAATAGCAGAGAAGGTAGAAATGGACTACGGTGTCAGGTTGCATCGTGAGGTGTGTATCGTGGGAGAGGCGGCCTAGCTGTGTGTCAGTTGATAGAATTAAGTACCGGTGTTGTGCAAAAAACAATTTTGGACTAACTGTAGCCATGAATAAATTGACTGCCGATTTAAAGGGTAATGGGTAGTGATATCGATCAAGACTTCACATGCTGGTTTCCTCTTGGTGAGAGATAGATTTCGGATACCTCGAAAATATGTTTATAGCATGTCGCTGCTTCTTGGAATTGGATTGTTAGTGGCGTGGTTAATGCGCGCGATTCGTGAACCGGACTTTATGCCAATTTCAAAGGTACATGTTCAGGGCACATTTGTGCATGTGAGTGGGGATATGCTGCATCATGCAGTTGGTCCACTCGCAAGGGGATTTTTTGCTATTGATGTTGCTGAAATACAGGAGCGAGTTGAGGCGCTGCCATGGGTTAGACAGGCCTCGGTGAGGCGTATGTGGCCAGACACTCTGTCGGTATCAATTATTGAACAAGATGCCATTGCACGCTGGGGGCAAAAATCTCTAATGAGTCGTGAAGGGAAGATATTTACTCCTTCCGAACTGAATCGAACAACAGGGTTGCCAATGTTGAATGGTCCGCCGGGAACTGAGCAAATCATGAATTTAGATCTTGCCAAGGCAGCTGAAATTGTTAATGGCATTGGTCTCAAGCCAGAAGTTGTTTTTATGGATGAACGGCATTCGGTGCAGGTCACTCTCGACAATAATATTAAGCTGGTAGTTGGTAAGGATGACCTTGAAGGAAGATTGCAGCGATTTGTGAAGGGATATAAATATCTCGGCAAAACTTACCAGTATTTTGACTTGCGCTATACCAATGGCATAGCTGCGGGTAACAAGTGAACTGAAAGTGTAGGGACTGATCTATATGTCAAAGAAAACTGAAAAGAGTTTGATTGTTGGGCTCGATATAGGCACATCAAAGGTGGTGGCGATAGTTGGAGAGGTGACGTCTGATAATGAAGTCGAGATCATAGGCCTTGGTTCCCACCCCTCGCGTGGATTAAAAAAGGGTGTCGTGGTCAATATTGAATCTACTGTGCAATCAATACAACGTGCGGTGGAGGAGGCCGAACTTATGGCTGGGTGTCAGATTCATTCAGTTTATGCAGGAATTGCCGGTAGTCACATTCGTAGTCTCAATTCGCATGGCATCGTAGCCATTCGCGACAAGGAAGTCAGTGGGGCGGATGTCGACCGAGTGATCGATGCGGCTCGTGCCGTTGCAATACCTGCCGATCAGAGAATACTTCACATTCTTCCGCAGGAGTTCATTATCGATAACCAGGAGGGAATACGCGAACCGATTGGGATGTCAGGGGTTAGGCTCGAGGCAAAGGTCCACATGGTCACTGGTGCAGTGAGTGCGGCTCAGAATATTGTGAAGTGCGTGCGACGCTGCGGCCTTGAGGTGGACGATATCATCCTTGAACAATTGGCATCGAGTCAGTCCGTATTAACCGATGATGAGAAAGAGTTGGGTGTGTGTATGGTAGATATTGGTGGGGGTACTACCGATATCGCAGTTTTTACCGAAGGGGCAATTAGACATACCGCTGTAATACCAATTGCTGGCGACCAGGTTACGAATGATATTGCTGTGGCATTGCGCACCCCCACCCAACATGCTGAAGAAATAAAAATTAAATACGCCTGCGCGTTGCGGCAGCTTGCGAGCCCTGATGAAACAATAGAGGTATCAAGTGTCGGTGACCGTCCCGCGCGCCGATTGGCAAGACAAACTCTAGCTGAAGTGGTTGAGCCGAGGTATGAGGAATTATTCACGCTGGTACAGGCGGAACTACGTCGTAGTGGTTTCGAAGATCTATGTGCGGCGGGTGTTGTACTTACGGGTGGTAGCTCAAAGATGGAGGGAGTAGTTGAGTTAGCCGAGGAGATATTCCACATGCCAGTGCGGATAGGTTTTCCACAATATGTTAGCGGGTTGATAGATGTGGTGCAAAATCCCATTTATGCCACAGGTGTAGGTTTATTGTTGTTCGGTCGGCAGAGTCGCATGACCGATGGTGAAGGACGTATTGGTGGTAATGCAGGTGGCGTATGGCGACGCATGAAAGGTTGGTTTCAAGGTAACTTTTGATAGTTAAAAAATAAATTAAACTTACTGGGTGATAGTACGGAGGGTGCGACAATGTTTGAACTAATGGATAGTTACAGTCAGAACGCAGTTATCAAAGTGATCGGTGTTGGTGGCGGTGGTGGAAATGCAGTTGAACACATGGTGCGCCAGAATATTGAGGGTGTGGATTTTATCTGCGCAAATACTGATGCACAGGCTATGAAAAATAACTCTGCCAGGACTCAGCTTCAGTTGGGTAGTGGTATTACCAAAGGTTTGGGAGCCGGTGCGAATCCAGATATCGGTCGCCAGGCTGCAATGGAAGACCGCGAACGAATCCAGGAGATATTGCATGGTGCAGACATGGTATTCATCACTGCGGGTATGGGTGGTGGTACAGGGACGGGTGCCGCACCGGTGGTGGCGCAGG
>JAHEDA010000253.1 GCA_024641445.1 Gammaproteobacteria bacterium | reverse complement strand
CTTGCTGCGCAACCCCATACCTCCCGCCCATGCCGATGTCGTGGTCATGGAAACTACATATGGTGATCGTCTGCATAAGGCTCTGGCCCCTTCCATCGAAGAATTGTATGAGGCTATCCTCGACACCTTTAAACGCGGCGGCAACGTTATCATCCCCACCTTCGCACTTGAGCGCGCCCAAGAGCTGTTGTATTACCTGCGTGAGGGTGTCGAACAACATCGCTTGCCGAACTCGCTTCAGGTCTTCCTCGACTCCCCCATGGCAATCTCGGCCACAGAGATCTTTGAGCGCCATCCCGATTGTTATGAGGCTGATGTTGCAGAGTTGTTCCGCGAAGGCCGCGACCCGTTTCATCTGCATGGGTTACATTTTACCCGCGAAACAGCAGAATCCATCGCGCTCAATCGCATCACGGGGGGTAGCGTGATCCTGGCCGGCTCCGGCATGTGCACAGGCGGACGCGTGCGTCATCACCTGCGACATAACCTGTCGCGCAAGGAATCGAGCGTCGTGTTTGTTGGCTTTGCCGCCAGGGGAACCCTGGCGCGCCAGATCATTGATGGCGCCAAACAGGTCCGTATCTATGGACAAGAGGTTGCCGTACACGCCCATATTCACACCATCAACGGCTTCTCCGCCCATGCCGATCAGGCTGAACTCCTTACCTGGCACCAACAGACCGGTAACCCCGCACGCACCTTCCTGGTTCACGGTGAAGAAGAGGCCATGGCCACCTTTGCCAAAAAACTTGTGGCTACGCAGGTTGAGATGCCCACGCTCGGACAAAGCTTTACGTTTTAGCCCATCCTGATGGAACTGTCCTGGGTGTTGGTGGCGGGGTGTATTGCACTTCTGGTGTTGTTTGACTTCACCAATGGCTTTCACGACACCGCAAACATGGTAGCCATCGTCGTGGCCTGCCGGGCCATGACACCGACACAGGCAATTCTAATAGTTTCGGGCTTTACCTTTCTCGGCCCCCTGCTGGGGGGTACGGCGGTCGCCAATACCATTGGTGGATTTGTGACGCTGGATGATCTCCCTGCTGTCATGGGTATCAGTGTGCTGTTGGCCGGGGCCACGGGTGCAATCCTGCTCAACGTGATCACCTGGCGGCTCGGGCTTCCGTCTTCATCATCGCATGCACTGGTTGGTGGCCTCTGCGGTGCGGTATTGGTCGCTGCGGGTAGCGAGCATGTCGTCTTGGGCTGGCAGGCATTGATTAGAGATGGTCACTGGACCGGCCTCACCAAGATCTTCGCCACCCTGATATTTTCGCCGCTATTGGGTTTTACGTTTGGCTGGGGACTTCATCGCATGATGCGTATTATGTTGCGTCGCGCCCATCCCAGTGCCAATCACACATTGCGACGCCTACAGTGGTTTGGCGCTGCCTGGTTGGCCTTTTCCCATGGTGCCAACGACGCACAAAAAACCATGGCGATTATTACCCTGGTCCTGGTCGTGAGTGGTGCCGTCCCCCACTTCGCCGTTCCGTTCTGGGTCATCCTGCTCTGCGCCTCGGCCATTACGCTCGGTACAACCTTTGGAGGTTGGCGTATTGTTCGCACAGTGGGGTTTGGTATCTATCGTCTGCGCACACTTCATGCCTTCGACAGCCAATTGGCCTCCGCCGCGGTCATCACCGCCGCCGCTTTGGTCGGTGGACCGGTATCCACCACCCATGTCGTCAGCTCTACTATCATGGGGATCGGAACCGCCGAACGACCACGTGCCGTGCGCTGGGGTAAGGCCACCGAAATACTGTTTACCTGGTTTGTTACGCTACCTGCATCAGCACTGTTGGCAGCTATCACCTATCTACTCGTTGCGAGGTTTGTCATATGACCCTGACTCCACGAACCCATTGGTGGCTCCGCCTGTGGCACCTGCTCGCCCCAAGGGTACCGGATTTTTTCAGTATGCTGGACACGCAGGCCGACAATCTCCGTGACACGGTATCCGCCCTTGCCGATTATTTTAAGGCGGACCAGAGCGGCCTGGCCGAGCGCGTCCATGACCTGGTCGAGCAAGGCCATGCCATCCGCGATAATAATCTCCAACAGCTCTATGGCAGCTTCATTACGCCCATCGACCGGGAGGACATCTACACTCTCTCCATGTCCATTGACCACATCCTTGACTACCTCAAGAACACCGTGCGTGAAGTAGAAGTATTGCAGGTCGAGGCCGACGAATGGATGCATCGCATGACCGCCGAGCTTGCTAACGGGGCGGCCAGCCTGGCACTTGGTCTGGCGCATTTCCACAGCGGGCACTCAGAGACGACGGTGCATACAATTCAAACCCGAGAGGCAGAGCGTCGCATTGAAGACCTGTATCGCGAGGCCCTGGCGAACATGTTCCAGGGAGAGGAGTATCAGAAATTGAGTTCAGCGGGAGACATGACAAGCATCCCGGCGTGCCTCGATTTCATCGTCAATCGCATAAAACGTCGTGAGGTCTATCGCCATTTATCCAACGCCGCCGACCGGCTTGCCCGTGCGGGCGAGGCGCTACGCGACATCAGCATAAAATATGACGGTAGCGTATCTCGTTAATCCCACGTACAGAGACGAGAGGCAACCCCGACTTTCAGCTTTATAGCGGGCTGAACAAAGAGCCCCACTGGGCAAGATCCACAGCCAGGTGGGCACACCGCCTGTCACATAAGATTCCACGGCATAATATATTTAATTACCTTGAAGACTAGCCACTACTATTAGGTATCACAGCGCGGATCCCGTCCACTTCCATCCCAGGATCTCCGGCATATCCTGGCCAACCTTTGCAATATACTCCTTGTGTTCTGTCAACTTATCCCGCATATGCTGTTTAAGATAGGCCGCGTGATAACCTAGTGCAGGCACGCGATCGATGACATCCATGACCAGATGAAAACGATCCAAGTCATTGAGCACCGTCATATCGAAAGGTGTCGTGGTTGTGCCCTCTTCCTTATAACCACGCACGTGTAGATTGTTATGATTAGTGCGGCGGTAGGTCAGCCGGTGGATCAGCCACGGATAGCCGTGGAAGGCAAACAGGATCGGCTTGTTCGTGGTAAACAGGGCATCGAAGTCCTTGTCGGACAGGCCATCCGGGTGTTCTTCGGGTGGTTGTAGTGTCATCAGGTCGACAACATTGATGACGCGTATTTTTAACTCCGGGATCGTCGCACGCAATATCTCGACGGCCGCCAGGGTTTCAATCGTGGGGACATCGCCCGCGCAGGCCATCACCACATCCGGTTCTCCATCGGCATCGTTACTCGCCCACTCCCAGATACCGATTCCGGCACTACAGTGCCTGTTGGCCGCTTCTATATTTAACCATTGTGGACTGGGCTGTTTACCTGCGACGATCACGTTGATCCGGTCACGACTGCGCAGGCACTTGTCCGCGACATAGAGCAGCGAGTTTGCATCGGGTGGTAGATAGACGCGGACGATACTGGCCTTCTTGTTGACGACATGATCGATAAAGCCGGGGTCCTGGTGCGAAAAACCATTATGGTCCTGTCGCCAGACGTGCGAGGTCAACAGAATATTCAAGGAGGCGATGGGGCGGCGCCAGGTGGTCTCCTTGCTGACTTTCAACCACTTGGCATGCTGGTTAAACATAGAGTCAACGATGTGAATAAACGCCTCGTAGCACGAAAAGAAACCGTGCCGACCGGTCAATAGATAGCCCTCCAGCCAGCCCTGACAAGTATGTTCGGAGAGTATCTCCATCACTCGACCGTCGGGAGCCAGGTGATCATCATACTCAAAGCGCTCTGCCATCCAGCTACGGTTTGTTACCTCCAGCACCGCACCCAGGCGATTCGATACGGTCTCGTCCGGCCCCACGATACGAAAGTTGCCCCGCGACAAATTGTCCCTCATCACGTCGCGCAAAAAATCACCCAGGCGCCGCGTTGCCTCCCCCATTACAGCGCCGGGCTGTACGACGTCCAGGGCATAATCGCTATAGTGCGGGAGTTTCAGCTCACGCAGCATCAAACCACCGTTGGTATGTGGATTTGAGCCCATCCTGCGCTCACCACGCGGGGCCATTGCCGCCAGTTCAGGCAAGAGCGTACCCTGCTCATCAAATAATTCTTCGGGGCGATAACTCTTCATCCAGCCTTCAAGTACCCTGAGGTGATCAGGCTTGGTCGCCAGCTCAGCGAAAGGTACCTGGTGTGCACGCCAATACCCCTCCAGCCTCAGTCCATCGAGTTCCTTTGGGC
>JAHEDA010000252.1 GCA_024641445.1 Gammaproteobacteria bacterium | reverse complement strand
TGTATGGTGCAAAGGCCTTGTCACTATCACCCTCTAGTGCCCTTGCACCATACAGGGTATTAAAGCGTTCGGCATAGCCTGCCCCCCGCACATTCTCCACCACCCTGGACTTGACCCTGTTTGCCATCTCGGCAACACCGAGCAAAGGACCCTCCACCTGGCGCTCCAACGTATCGGCACGACCGTCGTAAAACAGCCCGCCAATCAAGGTCTCGTGTTTTTTATCAAAGTGCAGTGGCGGGACCTCGGCCAAATACATCGCCGTCGGGGCATTGCGCGAGGTGAAATGGTCCGCGATCGCCCCCTCTGACACGGGTCGCATGCGCGGGTCGGCAAAGGCGTGGCTTGGGGTATGACAGCTGGAGCAGGAGGCCCCGGCAGGCGTGGAGAGACGCGGCTCAAAAAACAACGCCTTCCCCAATTGTTGCTCTGGGCTGAGACCCACCACCTCAGCCATCACCGGGCCTGCCAGACCAAATCCATACACCAAGATTCCACTCACATACCACAGACGCACTTTCACACCCCTCAAGCATCAAACGTGCGGCAGATTGTAATGAGAATGATTCGCGTTTGCAAGCGCTGAGGTCCGGGCATCAAAAAACCCCGCCGAGGCGGGGTTTCATGGGTATACAGGCGGTACGCGTGTTAACTTACACGCAGCCGGTCGGCTTGGGCAGACCACCGTACTTGCTGATGGGTTTCATGGGCCCGGTCATCCACATCTGGAACATTGCCTTCTGGTCGGCCTCGATGTATTTCGCAAACTTGCGGATCGGCGGTACGCTGCCATATTCCTCGAAATACTCGCGCGCCTTCATAACCTGTTCCCACTTGGCATCATCCAATTCATATCCATCGGCATCGGCCATGGCCTTGCCAATCTCTGGGGTCCACTTGCTCATGTCGGCAAGATAACCGTCACCGTCACGTTCTGGTAATTCCATAGTTCCACCTCTGTCGTACGTGTTGATTGGAAGCACCCACCCATGAGGCAGGCTGAATCCCGTATAAAAAGCTCGTGTATAAGTAAACTATACCCTACTTATTTTGTCAAGTAATAACCTGGATTAATCAAACATCTGCCCGCACGTTAACACACTCACCGGATCTCCTTCGCAGTCACAAACAAACGGCTACAATAGCCGCCCCAAATATGATGTAACCCTATGACCCTGCTTACCCTCTCCAATGTCTCACTGGCCTATGGCCATCACCCCTTGCTAGCCAAGGCGAATCTTCAGATCAGCGCCGGTGAGCGCGTATGTCTGGTCGGTCGCAATGGCACTGGCAAATCGACCCTGTTTCGTGTGATTACCGGCCAGGCCGAGGCCGATGAGGGCGAGATCTGGCGCAAGGACACCCTGCGCGTCTCGTATCTGGAGCAGGATGTCCCCGCCGATTCCGGTTTGACCATCTTCGAGGTCGTCTCCAACGGTCTGGGTGAACTCGGCCAGCTTCTTAGCCAATATCACAACGCCGTGCATCAGGTGGACGGCGTGGAGGTGTCGATGGAGACCCTGGGCGAACTGCAACACCAGATCGAACTCGTCGATGGCTGGAACATTAGTCAGCGTGTCGACACCGTGCTAAGCCGTCTCGACCTGCCCGCAGAAAAGAAACTGGGCGATTGCTCCGGCGGTGTACGCCGCCGTGTGTTGTTGGCACAGGCCCTGGTGAGTGAACCAGATCTCTTGCTGCTCGACGAGCCCACCAACCACATGGACATCGCCGCCATCAATTGGCTGGAGGAATTTCTCCTCACCTATAAAGGCGCGCTCATCTTCATCACCCACGACCGCACCTTCCTACGCCACCTCGCCACCCGCATCATCGAGCTGGATCGCGGCCAGCTGGTATCCTTCCCAGGCAATTACGACACCTACCTCGTAAAGAAGGATGAGTTACTAAATGCCGAACTCAAGGCCAACGAACGCTTTGATAAAAAGCTGGCCGAGCATGAGGTTTGGATTCGTCAGGGCATCAAGGCACGCCGCACGCGCAATGAAGGCAAGGTGCGACGCCTGGAAGAGATGCGTCGCGAGATGAGCCAGCGCATCAACACCACTGGCAAGGCCAGGCTTGAGATGAACGACGGCCAGACCTCAGGCAAGATCGTTGCCGACCTGAATGAAGTCGGATTTACCTACGGTGGGCACACGGTCATCGACAACCTTAGCACGCGCATTCAACGCGGCGACCGCATTGGTATCATCGGGCCCAACGGCTCCGGCAAGACCACACTGCTGAAAATTATCCTGGGTGAACTACAAGCTACCAGCGGTGCGGTAGTGCTGGGGACAAAACTACAGACGGCATATTTTGATCAACACCGTCGCCTGCTCGACCCGGGAAAATCCGTGCGCGACAACATCAGCGAAGGCCATGACTTTGTCTCGGTCAAGGGCCAATCACGTCACGTCATCAGCTATCTGCGCGACTTCCTCTTCCCACCCGAGCGCGTCGATGCACCGGTGCGGGTGCTCTCCGGTGGCGAGCGCAATCGTCTATTGCTGGCCAAGCTGTTTACGCAACCCGCCAACATGTTGGTACTGGACGAGCCCACCAATGACCTCGATGTGGATACATTGGAATTGCTTGAAGAGTTGCTGATGGATTTTGAAGGCACCCTTTTGCTAGTCAGCCATGACCGTACCTTCCTCGACAACGTCGTCACCTCCACCCTCGTGTTCGAGGGCAATGGCAAAGTTGGTGCTTATGTAGGCGGCTATGAAGACTGGCTGCGCCAACGCCGCCCCACGACGCATGCGGCAACAACCGAAAAGGCCAAGGCTTCCACTCAAACAGAACCGGCCAAACCAAAACCCGCCAACGCCCGCAAACTCAGCTTCAATGAGAAGCGTGAACTGGATGGACTACCCGCTCGCATCGATAAACTGGAACAACTACAGTCTACGATCCAACAACGCATGACTGACCCAAATTTCTATCAGCAGGATAAAGAGGCCATCAATCAGGTACTGGCCGAGCTGGCGGTGATCGAGAAAGAACTGGAAAAGACCTATGCACGATGGAACGAACTGGACTCCTTCGTGGCATCTTGATGCGCGGGTGGCGCACAGCCGGGTTCACCTTACAAATCGCGGCAGGGCTGATCGTGATCGAGGCCCTGCAGATCGCCGCCCTTAACCACTCCCTGCCAAATCGGCTCAGCTCCATCCTGTTTGATAACCTCGACTTCTTCGCCAGCTACGTGCGTGAGGCACCCCTCGATACACTCAAGGTCCTGTTGCTTGAGAAACCCCTGTTTGTCGTCAGCGCTATTCATGGGCTCAACACTAGCCAGCCAGTATTCGGACGTCAAAAACACAGCGAAATAAAAGGGGCCGAAGCCCCTTTTATTATCTCTACCATCTCGTTACATCAGAAGCATAATCCAGCTTATGCGTTTGCGACCGCAGGTACTGGCTTCGGCGCAGCAGGCACCAGACCATAGCGGCCCATGACGGCCATGATTTTTGCCTTGTCCGGCGGACCCCCGGCATTCACCACCTCACCAACATCGCGGAAGAACTGCGCGCCGATATCCGGCGTTAGCATCACGAGTGCACGCACCATCTCCTTACCTGGGTTACTGAATGCATGTACGGCACCGCGTGGTGTAGACATCCAATCCCCCGGCTTAAGGTCTCGGATCTCATCGTTGACGGTATAGCGCAGTACACCCTCCAGCACATACACGCACTCTTCATTATGCGTATGGCTGTGCGGTGGGGGCACGTTGGCGTTGCTCGGTACCTTCATCTCGAATAGTCCCAGGCCGCCCTCGCGGGCACCATCCACCAAGTAATTAATCTCCAGCTGACCGACTTTAATAATCTGTTGGCTCATGTCGTTTCTCCATAGTGCGACTCTGGAGATAAATCTAGGACATTGCGGATTAGAGATAAATAGTGTTTACTGATATTTATTGTTGCAAAAAGGCGCCTAATGAAAGATCGGCTAAACGGCATGAGGGTCTTTGCCCAGGTAGTGGAATCCAGAAGTTTTATCGCCGCGGCGAACAAACTCGGGATGTCGAAATCACTGGTAAGTCGGCACGTGAGTTCGCTGGAGGAATCGCTTGCGGTGAAGTTGCTCAACCGGACAACCCGCCGCCTCAGTCTGACCGAGGCTGGTACGGTGTTTTACGAACACTGCGCACGGATAGTGCAGGAGGCGGAGCTCGCCGAGTGGCGTATGAGTGAAACCCAGGCCGAACCGGCAGGGCTAGTG
>JAHEDA010000251.1 GCA_024641445.1 Gammaproteobacteria bacterium | reverse complement strand
GTGCCTGTATTGGCCGATAGAGCGGTCCCTTCTTGCCACAACCGCTGAGCAGGCTGAGGCTGCTGAGGATGATGAACACTATATATAAGGTGACGCGGGGCCAGCACAGGCGCATGGGGGTCCTTGGCGTAATAATGCGGTGCATTATACGCCCTCGACCTGCGCGATTCACCCGGCTTTGCCTGGGACGGGTCCGGGGTTAGACTGGGCCAGCACCTAAATGACACCCCGCCATGCGCATCCGTACCAACATCTTTGTCTGGGTCTTTATCGCCACCATCCTGCCCCTTACCGCATTGGCCTTGGGTGCGGCCTATTACAGTGAATACACCCACCACCAGAACGTACGGCAGGAGATCGAGCACGCCCTCAATGGACTGGCGGGTGAAATGGGACGGCAGATGCACGAGTACGAACGCATTGCCCAGGGCATGGCGCAGTCCGAGGCGATACGCGATGCGCTTCCGCTGTTGTCGCAACTGCGTCGTGGTGAGGCGGATTCTAATATCAATATCCAGCGTACTCGACTGAATCGTTACTTCGAGGGCTTTCAAGCGCTCCTACAGGGGGTGTTTTATGTGCGTGTGCTCGACTATACCGGCAACACCCTGGTGAAGGTGAGTCACGACCAGCGTAGTGTGCCCATATTTGAGAGTTTGTCGGGTGTCAGTTATGTCGAGCAGGAGATTACCGACCCTGGTTTTGTAAAACTCCTGCGCCACCTGCCACAGGAAGAGGTGAGCATACTGCGCCTGCCGCAGAACCTGGTGCAGGCAGAGTTTTACGCGACCATGCCGATCCTTGACCTCGTTGTCCCGATCTATGATGAGCAGAGAAAGTTTGTCGGGGCCGTGACGCTGACGGTAGTCGGTAGCGGCATCGATCAGATTATTCAGAATGCCCCCCGCCCCTACCAGGGCAAGTTATCGGTGATAGAGATAAATCCTGATGACAAGCTCCGACATAATCTCGTGTTGTACGATGAGGCAAACAATCTCCACTTCTCCGATCTGCGTACGGAGTCTACGTATGCCTATAAGGTGTATGGCGTAGAGATAGGCGACTACCTTGCCCAGGCACAAGCGCAACAACTGCCAGCGGCCTACTCTGTTGAGCTATTCCCCTACTCCAATCGCCTTATCAACTGGTATGTAATGTTGCAAATCGACCCGGAACAGGTTGCGGCACCCTTTACTCACATTCGGTTGGCGATCTGGGGTTGTGCAACGCTGGCGCTGGTGCTCACCCTCGTCGTCGCCAATGTGGGGGTGCGGCATATCGCGCGACCCGTTATCAATATGGCCGAGCAGCTGCGAGGCTATGCCGACGGGAGACAGCAGGTCAGGCTGGAAGAGAGGCAGCCCATTGATGAGGTCGCTACCCTGGCCACGGCCTTTAATTACATGGCCGATCACGCCGATGAAAACCAGCGCGAGCGCGACCGCGCCCAAAAAATGATTTTACAGAGCGCCAAACTGGCCAGTATCGGTGAGATGGCGGCGGGGATCGGTCACGAACTGAATAACCCGCTCAATAACATCTTATCCTATGCCAAGTTACTCTCACGCAATCTGCCCGACGATGATACTCAATCACGTGGTGACCTGGCCTCGCTACGAGAAGAGGCGCTTCGCGCAACTGAGATCGTGAAGGGCATCCTGAATTTCGCACGACAAATGCCGCCCACCTACAGCCTGTTTCAACTCTGGCCCTGGCTGGATAACACGCTGGCGCTGGTACGTCAGACTGCGCTGGACCGTGGTGTGGAGATTCAAACAAACAAGATTGACTCCATCACGGTCGAGGGTGATGCCGCCCAATTGCAGCAGGTCTTGATCAACCTCCTGTTAAACGCCATTCAGGCCAGTCCGCGTGGCGGAGTGGTGAGCCTCCATGCCGGGGTCGAGGCAGAGATGCTGGTGATCACCATCAAGGATCAGGGTCCCGGTGTCGATGAGTCGGTTATGGACAAGATCTTTGATCCCTTTTTTACCACCAAGGGCGAGGGCGCTGGCAGCGGTCTGGGGCTTTCGATCAGCCTGGGTATCCTGGAGCGGCATAATGGCCACTTGCACATATATAATGATAGTGATGGCGGTGTGGTGGCGATGATGGTGTTTCCGCTACGACGTAGTGTTAATGCGGGATGAGTGAAGAGCTGACCATGGCGGGCAAACCCGAAATCCTCTTTATCGACGATGACCCCAAGGCGGGGGAGTTGATGCGGCGTTTTAGTGAGGGCGCCGCCTATGCGCTTGCCGTTTTTCGCGAGCCGCATGCGGCACTGGATCACTTCAAAAGTAAGGGTGCAGACCTGGTCATTAGTGACCTGCGAATGCCGGGGATGAGCGGGATCGAGTTGCTGCGTGCTATCCGCGAGATTGACAGCGATGTTCCCTACATCATCGTGACGGGATTTGCCGATGTCGATAACGCCATTGAGGCGCTGCGCCTGGGTGCAACCGATTTTCTGAAAAAACCCTTCGACATGGACGAGATGCGCATCGAGGTGGAGAAGACCCTCGAACACCGGGCACTGCTACGAGAAAATCAGTTACTCAAGCGCCAGTTGAGTGATGAGCGCAATCGTTACGGTATGGTCGGGCACTCACCCGCAATGCAGAAGGTGTATGCGATCATCGACAAGATCGCCAACGTGCGCTGCAACGTCATCATCGAGGGCGAGTCCGGCACCGGCAAGGAGCTGGCGGCGCGTGCAATCCACTATCAGAGCGAGCTTGCCGACAAACCATTTATCGTGATTGATTGCGGTGCGTTGACGGATACTCTGTTAGAGAGTGAACTGTTTGGTCACGAGCGTGGGGCCTTTACCGGTGCGGTAAAGGCCCGTCGTGGCCTGCTGGAAGAGGCGAGTGGTGGTACCGTGTTTCTGGATGAGATCGGTAACATCTCCGATGCCATGCAGGTGAAGCTATTGCGCGTAGTGCAGGAACAGCAGATCACGCACGTCGGTGGGGTCAAACCCATTCGCATCGATGTACGCTTTATCGTTGCCACCAATCAGGACCTGGAACAGCGAGTGACCGAGGGTAGCTTCCGTCACGACCTCTATCACCGGCTCAATGTTGTTAAATTGCGGATGCCTTCACTGCATGAACACCCAGAGGACGTGCCGCCGTTGGTGCAGGACTTTATCGATCGCCTGTCGCGGCAATACAAACGCGACATCATCGGATTTGACGCCGAGTCGATGCAGCGACTCATGCGGCATGATTGGCCCGGCAATGTGCGCGAGCTACAGAATCTTGTCGAGCGCCACATCGCCCTTGCCGATGGGCCGATGATGCAACTGGAGGCCTTGCAGAGTGTGCGGCCGATGACCGTCACGGGCGTCGGTACCAGCATTGACGCGGACCTCCCCGCGCTGGAGGAACTCGAACGTCGATATATCCTCAAGGTATTAGAATACTTTCATGAGAACCGTGAGCAGACGGCCGTGACACTGGGCGTTAACAAGTCCACTCTCTGGCGCAAGCTGCAACAGTATCGGCCAAGGGAGGGAGGGGAAGAAGAATAGAACGTGCCTGTATCACACGCCGCAATCAATATTTATCGGCGGCTATTTCCAAAGGCCTCATTGCGGGTTATCTTCTGCCGCATTTCAACCCTTCATGCCGGATTGTATGGCCACTCGCTATAAAAATACTAATCGCCCCTTCGACCTGGGTTACCGTTTTCTTTTGTGGTCGTCCCTGTCGTTTATCTTGCACTACCTCGCTGCCGCCTCGGATAGCAGGGGTGGGCAACGCCTCGCTGCCGCGCTGAAGAATCCACCGAACGATGATTATGCGCTAACGATCTTTGGTTTTGCCTTATTTCTATTTGTCATGGCGCTACTCATGAAGGATATTCATCATTTAATAAAGGGCATCACTGTATTGGGTCGTGCGACGGCAATGTTGGTGGCACTGGTGGCGCGTGTTGCCTCAGACCTGTTGATGTCTCTTTACGGAATGGGCGCGTTTATCATCGGCTGGATGGTCTACGACAGTTATCGCCACTACCAGGACTCGATCATCCCGGATAGTCGAATGCAAGTATTAGGGCTTGGCCTGTATGAGTTCATGGGGCTGGTGATCTCTCTCGGTGCTGTAACGTTGATCGTGCGCGTGGATCAGGAACACCCCATCATTAAGGCCTGGTATGAGGCGCGTTTTATCTGGCGCTTGTTGGCCTATCTCACCTTTACCCTCGGTCTTTACTATGCCTTCTGGTTGGACCCTGCAGATTTTCGTTGGGGGAT
>JAHEDA010000250.1 GCA_024641445.1 Gammaproteobacteria bacterium | reverse complement strand
CAGGTCAAGACTGAAATCGCCCTCAGACTTGGCGGAACTTGTGGGTGCACTCGATTCAAAGTCCAGACCCATATCGGAATCTGGGCCAGTCGTATCCACCTCGGCCGTCGCATCATCAAGATTTATATTAAAATCGAGGGCGTCATCGGTCTTCTTGCTTGAGCCCATGTCGAGGTCAAAATCCAGACTGCTGTCGGAAGACTTCTCACCACCCAGATCCAGATCAAAATCCAGAGCACTATCTTCCGTCGAGGCAGGTGCCCGACCGAGATCACTACCTGGGGTCGACAAGGCGAAATCGCTATCGCCATCCAGACTAAAATCGAGGGACTCTGGCTCACTCTTCTCTACCTTGCCGGCAGGCCCAGACGAGAAATCACTGTCCAGATCGAAGTTAAAATCGACCGACTCCGGCGCGGAGCGCTTTGCCGGGGTAGCGCTGGCATTAAAATCACTCGATTGAAACACGCCCGTTTCCAGACCGATATCCATAACCTGACTCTCGGCCGCTGGCGCTCCACGCTTGGTCGATTTATTACTGGCCTTGGCACCTTTAAAGAGGGGATTCTCGGGCGCGATCTCAGCCCCCATTCCCATCACCTTGGACCAACCCGCATTGCCCTCTGCCTTGCCACCCAGCATGGAGTAAAACTCTTCTGCAGCGGCCTCAAAGGCTGACTTGTTCTTCATAGTGCTATAAAGCTCAAGCAATTTGACGCGCAGTTCCTGGCGTTTGGAATCATCCCTGATGGCACCCACTAAACGTTCTTCAGCGGCCTCGAATCGCCCATAGGCCATGAACACATCCGCCTCAGTAAGGGGATCGACTTCACTATCCTCAGGGGAGATTGTGCTCGCACCACTGATAGCAAAATCACTCAAGAAAGAGGAGTCACCTGACAAACCGCTTTGCAGTGAGGAGAGGCCGCTTGCTTGCGAATTCGCGCCTGAAACGCCGGTGAGAATACTCTCCTGGAAGGCTAGGGTTTGACGTCGACGTCGAATCATCACAAAGAGCAACAAAAAGACCAGAATTAAGGCGCCACCCGCGATACCCATGGTCATCGGGTCGAGGGCAAGCCCTGCCGTCATCCCGGCCACGACCTTCATCGCTCCCTTGAGCATACCCATGGCCTTATCGAGCAGACCAGGCTCACTCACGGCAGGAGTTGCAGGTACCTCGGCAACAGGGGCTATCAGTGGCTTACTCTCTTCGACCTTGGCCTGTTGTGCGGCGGCTGCGTCTGCTTTAGCTTTTGCCTCTACTTCGGCCTTGGCTGTGGCAGCCGCCTCCGTCGCGGCCTTCTGGCGAGCGGCCTCGGCATCCTTGTCTGCCTGGGCCGTCGCATCACTTAATTGTTTTTGCAGCAGAGCAAGCTCATCATCTTTCACAGTGAGCGAACGCTGCATTTGACTTAGACGACTCTCCAGGCCCTTCAGCCTATCGTTCAGGGCGGCATTCTGACCACGATCGGCCTGCGCCTCGGTGAGGGCCTGACGAATCTCTTCGCGCAGAACGAGCGCCTCGGGGCTAAGGGGCGCCTCTTCACTTGCCTTGGTACCCGCAGACAAGTGCTCTCCCTCCGGCGCCGTCAGAGACAGCTCGCCGCGCGCCGCCGCAGTGGACGTGGGCTTACCCTCAGCCGCAGCCTCACCACCGGCTACGATCGTCTGCTTGGGTGTATTCGAGGCAACCTGTTGTTTGTAGTCTTCCCACGCACGCGTCTGCTCAAGATATTCCTGGAAGGCCTGTCGCTTACTCATCGCAGTAAGGAGGGTAGGGTCCTCGATACGCATAACGTGCCCGACTTTCAGCCGATGCACATTGCTTTCTTTAAAGGCACCCGGATTGCTCTTTAGGAGCGCCATCATTACCTGATAGATACTGACCGCGCTATTCGGCTGCAATTTGCCAGCAATCTTCCAGAGGTTATCGTTCTTCCGTGTGATACCGTAATCGAGCTCGCCTACAGGTGCTGTGGGCTCACTACCTTTTTCGGAGACTGCGCCCTTGGTCTTACCCGATTCCTTAAACTCTTTGATTGGAATTTGTGGGAATAGCTCGGCGTCACCAGTAAAGGTCTCACGCGAGGAGGCCTCAGCAGGGGTCTCGGGTGCAGGTGCTTCCTCTGTGACAGCAGCCTCACTGGATGGCGCCTCACCCTCTGACGGCTTGGCCTCTTCAATCTTGGGCTGCTCATCGGTTGGCTTGGGCTGTTCTGCAACAGGTTCTGGTACGGTGGCCGAAGCCTCAGCAGCAGGCACGGCAGGCTTACTTGGTTCGGGTGTGGGTTCTGCTATAGGTGCAGGCGCAGGCGTGGCCGCCGCGGGTTCGGGGGCAGGTTTAGATTCAGGCTCGACAAATGGGCTTGCCTCCGGGGTAACCTGTCCTTGCGTAGCCACACTCTCAGTGGATTCCGTCTGCGGAGCCTCAACCAGGGTAGGCTGGGTACTCATCTGCTGACCTGGTGGGTCCAGCAGCACGGTGTATTCACGCAACATCTGCCCCTGCTTCCAGTTCAGGTCGAGCAGGAAATTCAAAAAGGGTTCACGAACAGCCTGTTTCGTGCTGAGCCTGATGAAGTAACGGCCATCATGCTGTTGAATCTTGAAGTTGATCTGCGAGAGACTGGCGGGACGGTCGATCCCTGCGCGCAGGAATGCCTCATTCGACGCAAGACTTACACTCAGACTGGAGAGATCCTTCTCTACTGCGGAGAGTAACTCTATTTCTGCATCCAAAGGTTCATTCAGTGCCGATCTGATCTTGATACGTCCAAAGCCCAACGCCTCAACCGTAACCGGTGCGCTGGTAAAAATGACAACGGCGATAAAAATGGCCAACTTACGCACGACCGTGCTCTTCCATTCCATAGGCGATCAACCAAGACCCGTAATTATTTGCTTATATTTCAATGGGTTATGCAACTTATGTTCGAACACTCTTTACAAGTCTGCACTAACTATAGCTTACAGATGACTTTTTACCAAAATTTCAGCTATTTGAACACTACTTAATGCGCTCCCCTGACGGATATTATCCGCCACGATACAGAGGCTTAGGCCATAAGGCTCAGCCAGATCCTGCCGAACCCGGCTAACGGCCACCTTATTCTCGCCTGCCTGCCCCACGGCGGTCACCATACTGCTGGGGTCTTTCTTGGTATCCACTTTAAGTTGGGCCTGAGAGGACAGGAGCTGCTGTACTTGTTCAATTTCAAACGGCTCGCGCGTCTCAAGCTGCACCACCTGAGTGGAACCATAGAAAGTGGGTACCTGTATCATTGAAATATTCACAGGCAGGTCATCATCACCAACCAGGCGTTGCAACTCGACAACGACATTCATCTCGTCATGGGTATAACCCTGTTCGTTTACGTCGCCAAACTGGGGCAAAACGTTAAAGGCAATCTGTTGCGGAAAGACATCCGGCTTGATTTGCTGAAAATTCAACAAGCTGGCGGTCTGTCTACCCAACTCCTCAAGTCCACGATGGCCATGCGAGGAGACAGACTGCATGCAGGTACTGTGAATGCGTACCACACCAAACACCTGCTGAATTGGGTGCAACACCTTGATCAGGGCGGAGCTGGTGGCAGATGGCGCCACAATCAATTGCGGGGCAGTAATCCCTTCTAAAACTGCATCGTTGACGCCGGCAGAGACAAGCAGACTCGATTCATCACCGACAAAGGCCGAGCTGGTGTCGATAACATAGCATCCGGCCTCCAGTGCGTGAGGGACATACTCTGCACTGACCTCTGCCGGGACGCAGAAAAACACCAGCTGCACCTTACTGAAATCGAAATCAGCCAGATTCTTGATCTTTGGATTACGCTTGCCAAAACTAATTGGGGTGCCCGCCGACCTTTCGCTCGCCACCACAAACAACTCGTCCACCGGAAACTTACGCTCCTCCAGACACGCGACAACGGACTCGCCGATGGCACCTGTGGCACCCACCACCGCTACTGAAAATAATTCACTCATCAGTGTTCAAGCAGTATGCGTAACATGCGACGCAAGGGTTCCGCCGCACCCCACAGCAACTGATCCCCCACGGTAAAGGCGGACAGGTATTGTGGGCCCATGTTGAGCTTACGCATGCGACCAACCGGCACGGTAAGCGTTCCGGTGACGGCAGCGGGTGTCAACTCCTTCATCGTGATCTCACGATCATTCGGTACCACCTTAACCCAATCGTTATGAGCGGCGATGATGCAGTGGATATCATCTAACGAGACATCCTTGGTCATTTTGATCGTGAGTGCCTGGCTGTGACAACGCATTGCCCCCACCCGCA
>JAHEDA010000249.1 GCA_024641445.1 Gammaproteobacteria bacterium | reverse complement strand
GCGTGCCGTGATCGCGAAAAATAATTTCTGCCGTGAAGGCCAGCGGGTCTTGCTCGAAGGGGAGCAGGTGGACGCGGGGTGTGTTACTGGCCATGGTGAGGGGTCACTGTGGCATTGCTGCGACACAATGCCGCACGCATTTGTCTACACAATTATTTTGCAATGACGTCCATCGAGAAAACCCTTCACCCTCCAGGCGGGTGGGGCGAAGGGGCGGATAGTGGCTATGTAGGAACACTTAATTCTAGCGTTCCAAGTATTTCAGCTTGTCCTTCTTACCATCCCAGTCGGCGGCATCGGCGGGTGCGTCTTTCTTCTCGGTGATGACCGGCCACTGTTTGGCCAGTTCTGCATTGAGTGCGGTGTAATTTTCCATGCCGGAGGGGACGTCGTCTTCGGCAAAGATGGCCTGGGCCGGGCACTCGGGTTCACACAGGGTACAATCAATGCACTCGTCCGGGTCGATGACCAAAAAATTGGGGCCTTCGTGGAAACAGTCTACCGGGCAGACCTCCACGCAATCGGTGTACTTGCACTTGATGCAGTTATCGGTCACTACATAAGTCATTGAGCCACTCCTTCACGGGCAAACAAAATAAGTTGAAAAAAAACACTGCCAAATCCGACCTGCATAGCCGCGCAGGGTTCCTATGTTATCGACAAATAGTCGGGGGTGCGAGGGCTCATGTGTCGCCATCTCGCTTCAGTTTGTACAGGATATCCAAGGCTTCACGGGGCGTGAGTTGATCCGGGTCAATCTCGGCGAGCAATTGTTCCAGCCGGTTAATGACGGGGGAGTGACTCACATCGGCTGGCGGCTTACCGGGCGGGGCGTTTGTGCGTATCAGTTCGAGTTCCTGGAGTTTTCGGCCTGCGCGTTGGATGACGTCGTGTGGGACACCCGCGAGCGCGGCCACTTGTAGGCCATAACTCTTGCTGGCGGGACCGGCCTTGACGCTATGCATGAAGACGATGCCCTCACCATGTTCAACCGCATCGAGGTGTACGTTGTGGACATCGCTGAGTTGCTCCGGCAGGGCGGTGAGTTCGAAGTAGTGAGTGGCGAACAGGGTATAGGCGTGGAGCTGAGTCGCCAATTCCCAAGCGCAGGCCCAGGCCAGGGCCAGGCCGTCAAAGGTACTGGTGCCGCGCCCGACCTCGTCCATCAGGACCAGACTTTGGTCGGTGGCGTTGTTGAGGATATTGGCGGTCTCGGTCATTTCGACCATGAAGGTGGAGCGGCCGCTGGCGAGGTCGTCAGAGGCACCGATACGGGTGAATATCCGATCCACCGGCCCGATGACGGCGGCCGCGGCCGGGACATAACTGCCGATGTGTGCCAGCAACACAATCAGCGCCGTCTGACGCATGTAGGTGGATTTACCGCCCATATTGGGTCCGGTCACGATCAGCATGCGTCGTTGTGGTGAGAGCAGCACATCATTGGGTGTAAAGGGCGAGGCCTGGATCTCCTCGATGACCGGATGCCGTGCGGCGGTGATCTGGATGCCTGGCTCATCACTGAGTGTTGGGCGCGAATACTTGAGGGTGCTGGCACGCTCGGCCAGATTATTCAGGGCATCGAGTTCGGCGAGTGCCGCGGCGCTCGTCTGCAGTGGGGCGAGTTCTGCGGCAAGTTTACTGAGTAGTGCTTCATAGAGCGATTTTTCCAGGGCGAGGGCACGTTCGCTTGCACTCAGGACCTTATCCTCTAATTCTTTCAGACGCGGTGTGATATAGCGCTCGGCGCCTTTAAGGGTCTGACGACGCTGATAGTGATCGGGGACCTTGGTGGCCTGACCGCGACTGACCTCGATGTAATAGCCATGTACGCGGTTGAAGCCAACCTTGAGGGTGGCGATGCCGGTATTGCGTCGCTCCTGTTGCTCCATCTCGCTTAGGATATCGCCGGCGTTCTCGCGCAGGGCGCGCAGTTCATCCAACTCGGTGTTGTATCCCGGCGCAATGGCACCGCCATCACGAATCAGCATGGGGGGCGATTCGATCAGGGCCTTGGCCAGGAGGTAATGCAGGTGTGGAAATTCGCTGATGGACTGCGCGAGTTGTTGCAGATGAGCACAGGGGGGCTGTGCAAGTTGGGCCTGAATGGCGGGCAGGCTGGCCAGGGTCTGACGCAATTGCGTGAGGTCGCGTGGACGCGCCGAGCGCAGGGCAATGCGCGTGAGGATACGCTCGACATCGCCCACCCCACGCAGGATTTCGTGCAAGGTCTCATGGGTGCTTGGTACGATGAGCGCGGCGATGGCATCCTGACGTGCGCACAGTTGAAGCTGGTCACGTAATGGCCGACGCAACCAGCGCCGCAGCAGGCGACTCCCTATGGGGCTGGCGCAGTGATCGAGGACGGCCGCCAGAGTATGCGTGCTATTTCCCGCTAGGCTCTCTTCCAGCTCCAGATTGCGGCGGGTGGCCGCATCCAGTAGCAGGCTATCCTCGCGCTGTTCCACATGCAGGGAAAAGATGTGCGGCAGATTACCCTGTTGAGTCTCGCGCGCATAATGCAACAAGGCCCCAGCCGCCGCGACTGCCAGGGGGATGTCTTGGATACCGAAGCCATCTAAATGTTGGGTCCCCAATTGCTGGCACAGGCTGCGGTAGGCCGCGTCATGATTGAAGTGCCAGGGGGCGAGCTGTTTGATGGCAACCCGTGCGGGTAACAGGGCCTGCAGGGGGCTGTCCTCAGAGAGCACTAGCTCTGCGGGTCTTAGTCGTGCGAGTTCGCTCTGCAGATCTTCTCTATTGGTAACTTGCGCGATGCTGAAGCGACCACTGCCCATGTCGAGGTTGGCAATACCGATTTGCTCACCATCACTGCATACCGCGACGAGCAGGCTCTCGTGTCGGTCCTCTAACAAGGCCTCATCGGTGAGTGTACCGGGGGTTACGATGCGAACCACTTTACGGTCGACCGGCCCCTTGCTGGTCGCTGGGTCACCGATCTGCTCACAAATGGCGACCGAGGTACCCAGTTTGACGAGGCGCGCAAGATAGCCCTCGACGGCGTGATAGGGGACACCCGCCATCGGGATCGGTTGACCACCGGACTGGCCGCGGGCGGTGAGGGTGATGTCGAGGAGGCGTGCGGCCTCGCGGGCATCCTCGAAAAAGAGTTCGTAAAAATCACCCATGCGATAAAACAGCAGGATATCGGGGTGCTCGGCCTTGATGCGCAGGTATTGCTGCATCATAGGTGTGTGTTGCATATTTTTCTCTAATGGGTTCATACCATTATGTCGCGCTACCGATTGGTTTATAGATGTTTATATTATTTACGTAGTCCCTGAGGAATCACTGAGCCTCATGGAATCACTTATCGGAACTGCTTGAGGCTGAGCCCGCTTCTATTCAATTACCACTCTCCCGTGAACTCTGCCATAAGCGCAATCGATTTTACCGGACACTTGACTATCGCACTTCGGGTGCCGCTGCATGCGAATGTGGGTGATTGGTTGGGCTATCCGAGAAAGGTGGGGCAGTTCAGTAAGCAATGGTAACTCAGCCTAAGCCCAGTTCGATGGCCAGGGAGTTGGCCAGGGCGGCACTTACCCGATCGAGATTCAGTGGAATCCGTGCGCGCAGGGATTCGATGAGTTCGCGCGCCTGATCGCCTGCGCCCTGCCCAAGCAGGCAACGTGCGAGGTCCAGCGAAGCACGTAACTCCCAAGCTACCGTGCCTTGTTGCTGCGCCACGGCAATGGCGCGACGATAGCAGGCCTCCGCCTCGGCGGGCGGCTTGCCGGAACGTTCCATCAGCTTGCCGCGATAGCGGTGCAACTCCGCCTCGCTCCAGCGTTCACCGGTCTGCTCGGTTTGTTCAAGGGCTCGCGTCAGCGCGCCCTCGGCTTGGGGCAGCTCGCCTGCCACGGCACTCATCACCGCGTAGTGCCCTTCCCAATACGGCAGGAAATGGCGGGAGCCGGTCATGCGGTAGATATCAAGAGCGCGGCGCATTCCCGGTAATCCGGTCTCCGTGTCGCCACGATCGCAGGCAAGCCACGCCGCCATCATGTGGCCATGCGCGAGAAAGATCATGATGTTCTGATCACCGCAGAACTGGATGACTTCCTGGCTGACGGCAAGGGCTTGCTCATCGTCGTGGGAGAATATGCGATACCACCCGGAAAGGGTCAGCGCAAAGGCCAACGTGAGCGGGTGGCTAAGGCTCCGGGCGTACGACACAGCGTGTACCGCCGCGTGATCTGCCTGCGCCTGCTGGCCCGTAAGCCAGTAAAGCCAGATCAGGAAGTTATAGGCCAGCACGGCCGGATCGTGGTGAGTGGCATGACCCG
>JAHEDA010000248.1 GCA_024641445.1 Gammaproteobacteria bacterium | reverse complement strand
GCCCCCGCCTGTAATATCCAGTGCCATTACTGTAATCGTAAATATGACTGTGCCAACGAATCTCGTCCCGGTGTGGTATCGGAGTTACTGACGCCCTCTCAGGCGATCAAAAAGACCATGGCCGTCGCCGCAAATATCCCACAGATGACCGTGTTGGGGATTGCCGGCCCCGGCGATCCGCTGGCCAACCCCGAGCGTACCTTTGAGACCTTCCGTGAACTCTCGGAGAAGGCCCCCGATATCAAACTGTGTGTATCGACCAATGGCCTCGCCCTGCCTGAGAGTGTGGAGGAGCTGGCGAAACACAATATCGATCACGTCACCATTACGATTAACTGCGTTGACCCCGATGTCGGTACCAAGATATATCCCTGGATATTCTGGAAGAACAAACGTATCCATGGTCGCGAGGGTGTCGCCATTCTGATCGAGCAACAGCAGAAGGGTCTGGAAATGCTGGTTGCCAAGGGCATTCTGGTTAAGGTGAATTCGGTGCTGATCCCCGGTGTGAATGACGAACACTTGAAGGAAGTGAGCAAGATCGTCAAACAGAAAGGTGCCTTCCTACATAACGTGATGCCACTGATTGCTGAGGCTGAACATGGCACCTTCTACGGTGTTATGGGACAGCGTAGTCCCAATGCCAAGGAGCTTCAGGCACTGCAAGATGCCTGCGCGGGTGACATGAATATGATGCGCCACTGTCGCCAGTGTCGTGCCGATGCGGTGGGTCTACTGGGTGAGGACCGTGGCTCTGAATTCACCATGGATAAGATCGAGTTAATGGATATCGATTATGACTCGGCCATGGAACGACGTGCAGTGATCCATGAAGGGATTCGCCAGGAGCTTGAATCCAAGCGCTCGGCCAAAGAGGGACAGGCCATTGTCTCACTCGATAGCCTGAAGACGCAGAAGAACTATCGGCCGGTGTTAATGGCCATTGCCACCACAGGTGGTGGAGTCATCAATCAACATTTCGGGCATGCCAAGGAATTCCTGGTGTATGAAGGCTCACAGGCGGGTGTTAGGTTTATTAGTCATCGCAAGACCGACCTCTATTGTAGCGGTAATGAATCCTGTGGTGATGGCGAAAGCGTCCTGCAAAAGACCATTCGTGCCCTGGAGGGTTGTGAGGTCGTGCTCTGCTCCAAGATTGGCTACGAACCCTGGGGAATGCTGGAAGAGGCAGGCATTGCCCCGAATGGCGAGCATGCCATGGAGGCAATCGAAGATGCAGTGCTGGCCGTTTATAAAGAGATGATCGAGAACGGCAGCCTGAATGAGTCGGCTGAACAACAGGCTGTTGGCATAAGTGCCTAACGTTATCAGCATCAATGTGAGGTGAATAAATGTCACTTGAAATAATTGAGGTTTGTGTAAATTGCTGGGCATGTGAACCACTTTGCCCGAATGAGGCGATCTACGAGGCCAAGCCCCACTTCCTGATCAATCCGGAGAAGTGTACCGAATGTGCCGGGGATTACGATGACCCGCAGTGTGCTGCCATCTGCCCGATTGAGGGGGCCATCCTTGATGATTTCGGGGCGGCGCTCAATCCACCCGGTTCATTGACAGGGATACCTCCCGAAAAGATGGCAGAGGTTATGGCCGAGATGCAATCACGTTAACCCAATAGGGTGAGGAGACCGAAGTATGAGTACCATGCTTAATCATGTGAACCTGCAAAGCGGAAGTATAAACGGGGGCTACACGAGTCTACGTAATATCACTATCCGTATGCTTAACTGGATCAATGATGCCATTTCGGATAACGATGACGTGAAAGAGAAATCAATGAATGACCTTCTGCTACGGCAAGAGATGTCATCGATGCATACAAGGATGCGTTATCGAGTAACCAAAAGGACATGGTCTCGCCGTAGTGAGCTTTTAACCCTGATGGCAGGTGAGCGGGCATCGCGTACTTGAGATTCTGTTTCACGGGAGTGGCCCAATAATTCGAAATAGCCATTGCCAGATGGTCTCCGCCAAATGATTCCCTCTCCCTGCTGGAGAAGCCAAGGCTGACGATGGCAAGGACGCCGGAGGTAGAGCAACGCAGAGAGCCGGTGCCGAAGGCTGTAGAGCTACACTTTAGAAAGATAATTTCAGACATTTGAGTAGTGACCACTATGCCGTCTATTGTTGAGTTTTTTGAAAAGCCAGGGTGTCAGACCAACCTGAAACAAAAGTCACTCTTACGCCAGGCCGGTCACACCGTTATCGAGGTGAACCTGCTCAAGCATTTGTGGGATGCAGCAAGCCTGATGAGTTTTTTTAAGGATCAGCCTGTCCGTGAGTGGTTTAATCCCAACGCGCCGCAGGTAAAGTCTGGTGCGATCGACCCCACTCAACTAAATCCTGGGCAGGCCATGACGCTGCTGATCAAGGACCCGATATTGATCAGGCGGCCACTACTGCGCGTCGGCGAGTCAACGTTGCTAGGATTCGACTCGGTGATAGTAGATAACTGGATAGGTCTGCCCGTAGAGTCTGAGAATAGAATCAGTGAGAGCTGTTCAAACCAGAGTACGCTCACTGCTTATCAAATGACCGAGGTGTGCTGAACGATGCCAGCGAGTGCAAACAGTATTGAGAGTAACGAACTGGTTACCGATATGTATATGCGGATGATGCAGGTGAGTCTTGGTCAGAAGAATGATCAAATACTGGCCTCGATGCTGGCCTCCAGGATTGCCGGTATCGGGGCTATGCCTATCCGGCTCGGCCTCAATAGGTCGTCCTACGAGACGATGATGCAGCGACACTTTCCCGGTGTAAGCCTGCCTGATTCGTATGTGCAGGATGCGTCAGATGACGATCTGGCTCAGCGCATGCAAGAGCAAGATGAATTGCGTGAGCTGTTGTTGGCCCACCGGGTTGACCCAAGTGAAGAGGGTGAATGGATGGCCGATATTGTCGTCTACGGCTGCATGGGGGGTGACCATCTCTGGCAGGACCTGGGGCTTTGGTCGCGTAAGGACCTTTCTCTCTTGATGCAGCAAAACTTCCAGCGTCTGGCTGAGAAAAACAATAAAGACATGAAGTGGAAAAAGTTTTTGTATAAGCAACTCTGTGCGGCCGAGGGTATCTATGTCTGCCGTTCACCCTCATGTGAGGTCTGTCCGGACTATGCCGCCTGTTTTGCCCCGGAAGATTGATTGAGTCTCTGTGGGTACAGTCGCAGACAATCCTGAATCAAATAAAGACCAAACACTTTTCACGCGTGCGCGGGCGGCCTATCTTGGTCTGGCCATCGGTGATGCACTCGGCGCCACGGTCGAGTTTATGACCGCACGCGAGATCGCGCATAGTTTTGGTGTCCATGACAAGATCATCGGTGGTGGCTGGCTCAAGTTGAAGGCCGGGCAGGTGACTGATGATACCACGATGTCGCTCGCCTTGGGGCAGGCAATACTGCAAGACAAGGCAGTACACGCCAAGACCATTGCAAGCGCCTTCGATGCCTGGATGAAGGCGAAGCCTGTTGATATCGGCAATACCATCCGGCGCGGCATCGTACACTTTCGTTATACCGGTATACCCGAGGTACCCGAGAGCGAGCATGACGCGGGAAATGGCGCCTGTATGCGCTGCCTTCCCATCGCCCTGTTTAGCTATTTAAACGATTGCGAACAGGTCATTGTCGCCTCACGCGCCCAGGCACACATCACACACAATAATGCCGTCTCTGATGCCGGAGTCGAGTGTGTGATTGCCATGATTCAGCGAGCACTCGCTGGCCAGACAAAATCCGAACTAAGGAATGGCCCCGTTGCGAGCTTGCTGCATGCCTTTCCTGTCTATGGTTTTCGTTCGCACAGGCATGAAAACCCGACCGGTTATATCGTTGAGACCCTGCAAGCAGTGTTTCAGTCCTTTTTCGATACGGCAAATTTTAAGGAATGCCTGATTGATGTGGTCAATCGCGGTGGCGACTCGGATACCACGGGTGCCATCGCAGGCATGATCGCCGGGAGTTACTACGGTCTTGCGGCATTGCCCGACGAGTGGGTCAATGTCCTGGACCAGGGTATACGCTCGGCGTGTGAGTCACAGGCCGACGCGCTCATCAGGCTGGGGTTATCACAAGAAAATTCGATGTCAGGCACATGGGAGACGAGCAATGAAAATCGGTGTACCTAAAGAGATCAAGGATCAGGAATTCCGTGTCGGCATCACGCCTTCAGGTGTCTATGCCTTGTCGCAGGCGGGTCACGAGGTGGTCGTGCAGAAGGGAGCAGGCAAGGCCATTGGTTATCTCGATGATGAGTATCAGCGCATGGGCGCCACACTGGCCGACGATGCC
>JAHEDA010000247.1 GCA_024641445.1 Gammaproteobacteria bacterium | reverse complement strand
AACGGAGTGTCTGGGAGATGGTGATTGACTGGCTGGCCGTGGGGGTGAATCCCGGGTCGGCCTGCATGTTTGTGCAGTCCCAGGTCCCCGAACACGCCGAATTACACCTTTTACTCTCGATGATCACCCCGTTAGGTTGGCTCGAACGCGTGCCAAGTTACAAGGATCAGCAGGAGAAGCTGAAGGAGCGTGACCTCGCTACCTATGGCTTCCTCGGCTATCCACTGTTACAGAGCGCCGACATCTTGATCTACAAGGCCGGTCTGGTGCCGGTAGGTGAAGACCAGGTTGCCCACGTCGAGATGACCCGCGAGGTGGCGCGTCGCTTTAATCACCTCTATGGGCGAGAGGTTGGCTTCGAGGAAAAGGCCGAGGAAGCCAGTAAGAAAATGGGCAAGAAGAACGCCAAGCTCTACCACGAGCTTCGACGCAAGTATCAGGAGCAGGGTGATGAAGAGGCCCTGATGACAGCGCGAGCCCTACTGGAGAACCAACAAAATATCACCCTCGGAGATCAGGAGCGTCTGTTTGGTTACCTTGAGGGCGGTGGGCGTGTCATCCTGCCTGAGCCCGCCGCGCTGTTGACCCCGGCCTCGAAAATGCCTGGGCTGGATGGACAAAAGATGTCCAAGTCATACCACAATACCCTCTCGCTACGCGAGGACCCCAAGATTATCGAGCAGAAATTGCGCACCATGCCGACCGACCCCGCGCGGGTGCGTCGGACCGACCCAGGCGACCCGCAACGCTGCCCGGTGTGGCAACTGCATCAGGTATACTCCGATGATGACACACGGGCCTGGGCGCTGGAGGGGTGTAAGAGTGCCGGGATTGGTTGCCTCGACTGCAAGGCACCTATCATTGAGGCGGTATTGAAGGAACTGGCACCGATCCGGGAGCGAGCCAGTGAGTTCGAAACGGACCCAAGTCTGGTACGCAAGATCATCAGCGATGGCAACGAGGCCGCGCGTGACGTGGCCCGTCAGACCCTGGTGGAAGTGCGTCAGGCCATGGGCCTGAAATACTCCTAATAACACAAGCAACCTACAGGACAGCAGCATGGAACAGGTGGAAGGCCGTACTACGGCACCCGAACAGCAGGAGATGCCGTTCGCCATTGTGCAGGGTTCTCCCGTCCTGACGCTGCCGAAGGATCTTTATATACCACCGGACGCCCTGGAGGTCTTTCTGGCCGAGGCCTTCGAGGGCCCACTGGACCTGCTGCTCTATCTTATTAAAAGACAGAATCTGGATATTCTCGACATCCCGATTGCCGTGATCACGCATCAGTACATGGAATATGTCGAGGTGATGAAGGCCCTGAATCTGGAGCTGGCGGGGGAGTATCTGGTGATGGCGGCGATGCTGGCGGAGATCAAATCCCGCATGCTGTTGCCCCGTCCCGTGAGTGAGGACATGGATGAGGATGACCCGCGTGCCGAGTTGGTGCGGCGTCTACAGGAATACGAACGTTACAAACAGGCGGCCGAGGACATTGACGCGATGCCGCGGATGGAACGTGATACCCGTCCGGTCAATCTGCCGGTGCCCGATCTAAAACTGGTGAAGAAGCCCCCAGAGGTCGATCTAAAGGAAGTCCTGCTGGCCTTCAGAGAGGTGTTGCTGCGGGCACAGAACTACACCCATCATCATGTGCAGATGGAGCCCCTGTCGGTGCGTGAGCGCATGTCGATTGTCCTGAGCCTAGTCAAGCCCGACCACTTTACCGATTTTGTAAAGCTGTTCGAGGTCGAAGAAGGGCGCATGGGTGTGGTGGTGACACTCCTGGCTATTCTGGAATTGATCAAACAGTCACTCATTGAATTGGTGCAGACCGAGATGTTCGGTCCGATTCACGTCAAGGCACGCACCAGCGTGACGGCGTAAGGAAACAGCGAATTACCGTTAGAGGTCGTATGAACGAAGAGCAACTCAAACGTATCCTGGAGGCCATGCTGATGGCCTCGACTGAACCGCTCTCCATCGAGCGTATTCAGCTCGCCTTTGGTGAAGAAACCCCCGTGGAAAAGGAAGAGATCCAGTCCGCGCTGTCGGGGCTGGCAGTGGATTGCGAAGGCCGCAGTTTCGAACTTAAAGAGGTCAATAGTGGTTATCGCTATCAGGTGCGTAAGGAGCTTGCAGAGTGGACCAATCGCCTGTGGGAGGAGAAGCCCGCGCGCTATACGCGCGCCCTGCTGGAGACACTGGCCCTTATTGCCTACCGTCAACCGATTACGCGTGCCGAGATCGAGTCGATCCGTGGAGTGAGTGTGAGCACCAGCATAGTTAAGACCCTGCAGGAACGTGAGTGGGTGCGCATCGTTGGCCATCGTGATGTACCCGGTCGCCCCGCCCTGTATGCCACTACACGTGATTTCCTCGACTACTTTAACCTTAAGAGCCTGGATGAACTCCCGCCATTGGCCGAGTTGAAAGATATCGATGCCATCAACGCGGAATTGGACCTGCGTATGCCTGGCGAGGCCAATGAGGCCGAACCCCCCGCCCGTGAAGAAGTAGCCGAATATGAAAACACCGCAGAGTTCGAGACCGATGCCGACGACGAAGAAGAAGCAGGTGAAGACAGCAGTCCGCACGAAGAGACCGTCGCCCACTCCGCCTCCAACGCCGACTCGTAAGGTCTCCGACGACGAGAAACTGCAAAAGGTCCTGGCCAATGCCGGATGCGGCTCCCGTCGTGAGATCGAGGGGTGGATCAGCGAGGGTCGAGTCACTGTCGATGGTGAGGTGGCACACCTGGGACAGCGGGTAAAGCCCTCGGTTCAGATCAACCTCGACGGTCGCCCCGTTGCCATTCGCTCCGTGATCAAGCCTCGCGTCATCATTTATCACAAGCCGATTGGTGAGGTCTGTACCCGTAGCGACCCGGAGGGGCGGATTACCGTATTCGAGCGTCTACCACGCATGCAAGGAGGTCGCTGGATTGGTATCGGTCGTCTCGATCTGAACACCAGTGGTCTGCTCTTGCTCACCACGGATGGCGAGCTCGCCAACCGTCTTATGCACCCCTCTACCGAGATTGAACGGGAATATCTCGTGCGTGTTCGCGGTGAGGTCAGTGTCGATATCCTCAAGCAATTGCAACGCGGTGTCATGCTGGAGGATGGCAATGCACATTTCGACTCGGTGACAGCCATCGGGGGTGAGGGCAGTAATCGCCACTACCTGGTTACTCTGAAAGAAGGTCGCAATCGTGAGGTGCGACGTTTATGGGAGGCGGTTGGTTGCGAGGTCAGTCGACTCAAACGTACTCGCTATGGAAACATCACCATCCCGAAGACCTTGGTCGAGGGCAAATGGCATGAGGTCAGTGGTGATGACTATGCGGGGCTCTATCAATTGGCTGGCTTGAGTGTGCCAGTGGGTGAGGAAGAGATCAGCGAGCAACCGAGGCCGAAGCGTGTGCGTCGTGCCGCCCCCCAGGATTTTGCCAAACGCCCCAGGAACAATCGTTAGATATACGGGTCAGTATGGCCTTCAAACACGTCTATCGCACACTCTTTAAAAAGTATGGTCCTCAACACTGGTGGCCCGGGGACTCGCCGTTCGAGATCATGGTCGGGGCGGTGCTGACACAGAATACCAGCTGGACCAATGTCGAGCGTGCCATTGCCAATCTCGTCACCGCCGACGCCCTAAGTGCTGATGCCATTCTTACCGCCACGCATGAACAGTTGGCGGAGTGGTTACAACCCTCCGGTTACTTCAATATCAAGGCCAGGCGTCTGCGCAATTACTGTGAGTGGTATGTGCAGCAGGGGGCTTATGAAAAATTGCGGCGGTGGACGACAGATCGACTGCGTGTGGCGCTGCTCTCTGTGAATGGGGTGGGGCCGGAGACGGCCGATGATATCCTCTTATATGCCTTCGACCGTCCCGTGTTTGTGATCGATGCCTATACCCGCAGGTTGTTTAGTCGTCTGCAATTGGTAACGGGTGAGGAGCATTATGAGGAGCTGCGCGAGCTGTTCGAAAAAAGACTCGCAAGGGAGAAGTCATTGGTGCCGTTGTTCAATGAGTATCACGCCCTGATCGTGATCCATGCCAAGGACGTGTGTAAGACCAAACCGCGTTGTGAGATATGTTGTCTACGCCGCCGCTGCCCGGGGGCAATGGCATAAGCGTGTGACTACATAGCCTTGCGCATCTGGTGTTTCGACCGCAGGGTAAAGGGTTTGAGTGCCTCGGGCAGGTCGATAAACTCATCGAGCAATACCACGATGGCCTTGCCGTTGTCCGTAGTGGCGATCTGTTTCATCAACTTGGTATTGGCATCAAGTTGCAGGTCCTTGTTAAAGCCCCTCAGGATGAATACCGAGG
>JAHEDA010000022.1 GCA_024641445.1 Gammaproteobacteria bacterium | reverse complement strand
AGTCATCGGCCAGGGGTTGCAGGCCATGTAAGCTGCCAGGGTCGTGTAGCCAGAGTAAATTGCCACCTTTCTTGACGTAGTCACGCAGTAGCTTGACCTCGCCCGGCAACAGGTCCACCTGCGGACTGGCGATCACCAGCATGGAGATGTCTTTGGGTAACTCGGGATTATCGCCAAAGCTGAAACTATCGGCGCGGATGCCCTTGTCACGCAGTTGTGAAATAAACTGCTTCAGGTCGTGATTGGCCTGGCCATTAAAGCTGCGCTCACCATGGCCGGTCAGAAAGACAATGCGTCGCTCCCCGCTGCGCAGCAGGCGTTGCAGTGAGTTGCTGAGATTTTCTTCATTGAGCGGTTGTACATGTTCACTACGACCCTTGTAATCGACCACCAGCTCGCCATCGCTACGGATATTCATGGCGCGGGTCTTGTCGGGTTCGGCATCCGGGTCGATAAAGGACAGATGGATATCGGGCTTGGCCTTCTGATAGCGACCGATGATCTCTTTGATCTGTTTGCGTACGGGCAACAGCTCGCTGTCGCGGGCAAACGCAGTGATCTCTATCGGGCCATCAATGCGTTGCAACAGGGTGACGGTGGCCTCTGAGAGGGAGTTGCGACGGCCCACGGTCCAGTCGGCCTCCAGGCTATAGTGATGGGTCAACCAACCGAGGAGGCCGATGACGGCGAGGAACAACATGATAAAGATCACATTGTCAAAACGCAATTGCTTGCGGGATTTCTGGGTAACTTCCATCTTAATTCTCTCCGGTCTGCATGGCGTTTAGTGTTGCAGGCGATCCGCGTCGAGGCGGCGGATGCTCAGGACCATGAAGGTGGTGATTATGAGCAGGTAATAAAAAATATCGCTGGTGTTGAAGACGCCCTTGGAGAGTGCCTCAAAGTGATTCAGCATCGACAGGTATTGCAGGGCGCCACTGGCATTCTCATCACCGACCTTGCCGCCGGCCCAATTGATGATCCAGAGAAGCAGTAACACACCGAAGGTGCTTACTGCCGCGACGGTAGGTTGCACCGTGAGTGTCGACATGTAGACGCCGATGGCGGTAAAGGCCGCCATCAATAGCAGGATGCCGAGGACACTGGCGGCGAGCAGGCCGAGATCGAGGTGAGTGCCCAGCAGTAATGACAGTGGCATGAGCGTAATCAGCCCCGTCATGATGGCCATAAAGGCAAATACGCCAAGATATTTTCCCAGCACGATCTCGGTCATGGAGAGCGGTGCAGAGAATAGCAGGGTCAGTCTCTGATTGCGGCGCTCGTCACTGATCACGCGCATGGTGAGCAGGGGTACAACCATCATGAGCATAAATGCGGCGCTGCCGTAGATGGGCACGATTACGATATCCGTAACACCAACGGCGGCATTCATCATACGTAGCTGTGGTTGCAGTTGCACATACTCCTGCAACTGACTCAGAAACAGATAGGCGAGGATAAACTGCAACACGGCCAGCACTGTCCAGGCCAACGGCGACAGAAACAGGGCACGCAGTTCGCGCTGCGCCAGGGTCAGCATTATCATGCGGCGGCCTCCGTGTGTTGTTCGGTGCTGGTGATCTCGACGAAGATCTGTTCCAGGGTCTTACGTTCGGGGGTGAGTTCACACAGGCCCCATGAATTTTTCACAGACTGCTCGGCTACGGCCTCGGCGGGTGAGCGCGTGGTCGCGTGTAGCAGGCGGAACTGATTAGGGCCCAGTACCTCGACCTGGCTGACACCCTGGATGCTGCTGAGCGCGGCTGCACTCGGTGGATTGCGCAGGGTCAGCAACAGACTGCTGGATTGCATGCGTTCATTCAGATTGCTGACATCATCGGAGAACACCAGCTTGCCACGGTGGATAATCTGCACGCGGTCACAGGTCATCTGTACCTCGGGCAGGATGTGAGTAGAGAGGATTACGCCGTGTTCTTGACCCAGATCACGAATGAGTTTGCGGATCTCGCGGATCTGAATCGGGTCGAGTCCAACCGTCGGCTCATCCAATACGACGATTGCCGGTGTATGGATAATCGCCTGGGCAATGCCGACACGTTGTTGAAAACCCTTGGAGAGATTGCCGATCAGGCGCGAGCCCACCTCGGTGAGGCCGCAGCGTTGTTTGGCATTGTCCATCGCCGTCTTGATATGGCCCTTGGCGATGCGATTGATACGGGCGCAGAACTGTAAGTATTCATCGACGGTGAAGTCACGGTATAGCGGTGGCTGTTCCGGGAGATAACCTATCTCGGCCTTGGCCAGTTTGGGTTGGTCCAGCAGATCGTGGCCGCAGATGCGTATGCGACCGGCGCTCGGGGCCAGATTGCCGGTAATCATCTTCATACTGGTGGACTTGCCTGCGCCGTTAGGACCGAGAAAACCCAGGACCTCGCCACGCCTCAGCTCGAAGTTGATGGCATTGACGGCGGCGATGGGGCCGAAGTAACGGCTCAGGTGTTCGACTTCAATGAGAGTTTGTGCGGTCATCCGGTTACCGTATATTTGGGTATAAAAAGGTTGGCCAAGTCTATCTGTTAAGTTCGTCGTGATTCAAGGACTGTTGTCCCGTGCGGGAGTTAAGTCCGGTATAGTTGGCACTAGCTGTGACAAAAAAGATCTCCATGAGTTCAGTGATCCTCGGCATCGACACGGGTGGTACCTTCACCGACTTCGTCTTGTGGCGCGACGGCTGTTTGCGCACCCACAAAGTGCTGTCGACACCCGCCGCGCCGGAGCAGGCCATCCTGGAGGGGATACGCGCCCTCGGCCTGCATGAACTGGATGCCACGATACCTATATATGTAGTGCATGGCTCGACCGTGGCGACTAATGCCGTGTTGGAGGGCAAGGGCGTCAGTGTGGTCTATATTACAAATCGCGGTTTCGCTGACCTCCTCACCATTGGTCGACAGACTCGACGCGAACTCTATAACCTGCAACCCAGACCGCACTTGCCTCCTGTTCCCTCCTCGCACTGTCTGGAGACGGGGGGACGAATTAGCGCCACGGCTGAGCTGCTTGACCCACTTACAGATCAAGACCTCTCGCAGTTGCATGCGGCGGTGCTTGCACTGAATCCTCGTGCCGTGGCAATCAATCTATTGTTCTCTTATGTTGATCCGCAGTATGAACAGGCGATCGCCACCGCGATGCCGGAGGGGATGTTTATCTCACGCTCTTCGGTGGTGCTACCAGAACATAAGGAATATGAACGTGGCATCTCCACTTGGTTGAACGCCTACGTGGGGCCATTAGTGGAAGGATATCTCGTACGCTTGTGTCATGGTGTTGGGCATGCGCGCGTATCGGTGATGCAGAGTTCAGGGGAGACCATCCAGGCCGAGCAGGCCGGGCAACAGGCGGTGCGCATGTTGCTGTCGGGACCCGCAGGTGGCCTGGCGGCGGCCTGGTACATCGGCCAGCAAACGGACTGCCGCCGGTTGTTGACGTTTGATATGGGCGGCACCTCTTCCGACGTAGCCTTGATCGACGGTGGACTGCAACTTACCAATGAAGGACACATTGGCGACTATCCGGTGGCAGTGCCGATGGTCGACATGCATACCATCGGGGCCGGGGGTGGCTCTATCGCGCGCGTGGATGCAGGCGGACTTTTACAAGTTGGGCCGGACTCGGCCGGGGCCGAACCGGGCCCCGCCTGTTATGGTCGGGGTGGGCACCTTGCCACGGTAACAGATGCCAATCTTGTTTTAGGCCGACTGCTGCCCGATTCCTTTCTCGGTGGTGAGATGAAATTAGATAAAGTGGCCGCAAATACGGTCATTGATGACTTGGCGAGGAAACTGGGCCTAAGTCGAGAGGAAGCAGCCGAGGGTATTGTAAGAATCGCCAATGAACACATGGTACAGGCCCTGCGCGTGATGTCGATACAGCGTGGCATCGACCCACGTTCGCTCACGTTGATGTCATTCGGTGGCGCAGGGGGACTACATGTATGTGCACTGGCAGAGTCTTTAGGGATGAAAAGTGCTCTGGTGCCCGAGAGGGCCGGTGTGTTATCGGCCTTCGGTATGCTGGTGGCGCCACAGGGGCGGCAACTCTCACGTACACGGATTGGCTTACTCTCACAGGTTAGTGAGACGGAGTTAAATTCTTTATTTCACGATCTCGCCGAGAGTGGTGTGACCTCGCTGTTGGAAGAGGGGGTGCGTGCAGATCAGATTCAGGTCGCGCGTAGTATCGACCTGCGTTATGCCGGGCAGAGCTACACTCTTGCAATTGCTTGGGAAGGGCCTTTGCAGGCGGCGGCTGCCTTCCACGCCTTGCATGAATTACGTTACGGACACACCCTGGAGTTGCCAGTGGAGATCGTGAATATCCGTGTGGCCCTATCAGTACCTGTCAGGATATTACCGGATGCTCGGCCTGGGTTCCGTCCCATCACTACGCTAGTGCATACCTCGCTCTATGGTATCGAGTCGTTGGTACAGGTCATGGCACGCGAGTCACTCGCTCTAGACGAGTGGCTTGTGGGACCATTGTTAATAACGGAAGGGGTGGCCACAACTTTTATTGCGGAAGATTGGCGGGTAATGCGAGATGAATACGGTCATCTGCGTCTGCAACGAGGTGGGCCTAACCAACCACCTGTCTAACGAGTCTTATGTGCTCAGGCTACGCGAGGTTTGCTTTGCATAGCTCATAGAGCGTATAAAGCTGAGCGCCAGTTCCTCGGCAGTAAATTCTTTATTGCCCGAGATCCTATCAAAGTCACCGCGCTCATCGCATTTTGTTGTGCGTTACTTATCCCATTGTTACTGAAGGTCTAAGTACTAAGCATGCGCGAGGTTTGATCGGCCTTCCCCACAGCACGCATGAAGTTTATGGCCAGCTCTTCAGCAGTGAAGTCTTCATTACAGAATAGACTCTCAACATCACCGCGCTCATATTGCAGGGTGCACCGTAACATTTGACCCAATGGACCTTCGTGTCGTAATAGCGCGTTGCGCAGTTCACTACTCAAGGAAATGTCTTCTAGTATTTGCGCCATTGGCAGATCAAGCATGGCGTCCAAGGTTGAGAACAGACCGACAGTAAAGTAGTAATTAACATCGAATATCTGTTGGTTTCCGCCCAGACTCTCACACATGTGGGCACGGATGAGTGACATGATCATCAGCTCGCGTGGTTTATCATCAATGCGGCTCAGGGCCACCAAGGTGGCAATTCGGCGAATGCTCTGCCAGCCGAGCAGCATGATGGCATCATGAATAGAACTGATCTCGCGTCGCCGCGCCATTTCTGCGGAGTTGACATACTTCAATAGGCGATAGCTCATTGATACATCGGATTTAATGAGTGTCTCCAGTTCGCCAAGATTGATCTCCGGGTCTTGCAGCTTGGCCAGCAGGCGTAGTACGCCGATCTTGTTCGTCGGCAGTTTCCGCCCTTCAATGATCTGGGGTTTACACAGGAAGTAGCCCTGAAAATAGTCAAAGCCGAGTGCTTTACAGGCCTCGAACTGGGCATGGGTCTCGACCTTCTCTGCCAACAACTTCAAATCAGGGCGCCTAATCTGGGCGATATGCTGCGGCATCTCCGCCATCTCGATCTGACTCAGGTCGAGCTTGATGATGTTGGCAAGCTCAACCAGGGGCTCCAGTTGTGGGTGATAGAGAAAATCATCCAGCGCAATCTTGTAGCCGCGTTCACTCAGACTACGCAGTGTCTGTAGCAGAATTTCATCGACCTCAATACCTTCCAATACCTCGATCACCGTGTGTTTCGGCAACTGTGGCAGGAAATGGGTATTGAGGAGAAAGCTGCGACCGAAATTGATAAACGGTGGCAGTTTGCCCACAATTTGTTGCAGGCCGATCTCGGTGAAGGTATTCAAGATGACTTCAGAAGTGGCCTTGTCACCATCAATGAATTGCGCCGCGTTAGTCAGATCGTCGCTACGGAACAGCAGTTCGTAGGCAATCACCTCCTGCTCAGCGTTGAAGATGGCTTGGCGTCCTATGAATACTTTACTCATACGCTTCCGGTAGTTTCAAAGCATCAGAACCGGGGCAGGGGGGGGCAGTCCGGTGGTTACTACCTGTATCGGCCCATAGGGAGGAGTATTTAGAGGGGGATAAAAAAACCCGCCTGCGGCGGGTTTTTAAAGACGTTGACCAAAAAGTGGTTATTTGATCTTGGCCTCTTTATACATAACGTGTTGACGTACAACCGGGTCAAATTTCTTGATTTCCATCTTTTCCGGCATGGTACGTTTATTCTTGTCGGTGGTGTAGAAGTGGCCGGTACCGGCACTGGACACCAGACGAATCTTTTCACGCGCGCTCTTGGCCATGATTTATCTCCTTAGTACTTGTCGCCGCGGGCACGTATGTCCGCCAGCACGACATCAATGCCCTTCTTGTCGATGATCCGCATGCCCTTGCTGCTAATGCGCAGCTTGACCCAGCGGTTCTCACCCTCGACCCAGAAACGGTGGGTGTGCAGGTTAGGCAGGAAACGACGTTTGGTTCTGTTCTTGGCGTGCGACACGTTGTTACCAACGATGGGGCGCTTACCGGTTACTTGGCATACTCTCGCCATGGCTAAACTCCAGAAATTCGATTTTGGTCGAGCAAAGAGGGCGAATTCTACGGAATTCTTGCCCCGGAAACAAGCTGGCCGGGGCGCTATAACCAGCCCCTTTCTGCAAAGGCCACGGTCTCACCGTCACCGACCACGATGTGGTCAAGCACCCGGATATCTACCAGAGCAAGGGCACTCTTCAGCCGGTCGGTGATCTGGTGGTCCGCCTGACTGGGTTCAGCCACCCCCGAGGGGTGATTGTGGGCAAAGATGACCGCCGCCGCATTATGGGCCAGGGCGCGTTTGACCACCTCGCGTGGATGGACGCTGGCGTTGTCGAGGGTACCGTGTGAAATCTCCTCGAATTGGATGATACGGTGCCGATTGTCGAGAAACAGGGCGGCAAAGACCTCATGGGGATAGTCGCGCAGGCGGGCGTTGAAATAGCGCCGGGTCGCCGCCGGATCGGTCAATGCCTCGCCCCGTTTTAGCTCTTCGCCCAGGTGACGACGGGCCATCTCCAGTACGGCCTGGAGCTGGGCAAACTTGGCATCACCCAATCCGAGGTAATCACAAAAGAGGTGTCGTGGCGCGGTCAGGAGGGGGCGCAGGCCCCCGAAGTCCTGCAATAGTTTTCGCGCCAGGTCCACGGCAGTAAGGCCGCGCACCCCTGTTCGTAAAAAAATTGCCAATAACTCGGCATCGGAAAGGCTGTTGGCCCCCTGGCTGAGGAGCTTCTCCCGTGGTCGTTCCGCCACGGGCCAGTCGGTAATGGCCATGTTTTACTACCTCCTTGTAGGTTGGGGTGCGTTCCATCGCGGTAACCACCATAACCACTGACAAAGATGGCGGCAAGTCTGGCTGTGAGGGCGCGTTTTTTTCGTTACACTTGGTGGCATGCAGCGCCTGTTTAACAAAAGAATCCTCCTCGGGGTGACCGGCAGTGTCGCCGCCTACAAGTCCGCCGAGCTGGTGCGTCGCCTGCGCGATGCCGGGGCCGAGGTGCGGGTGGTGATGACCGAGGGCGCCACCGAGTTTGTGACTCCCCTGACCTTCCAGGCCCTGTCCGGTCATCCCGTGCACCGCCATCTGCTAGACGCGGAGACCGAGGCCGCCATGGGGCATATTTCTCTGGCGCGTTGGGCCGACACCATTCTGGTCGCACCCGCCAGCGCCAATTTTCTTGCCCGTCTGGCGCAGGGCCGTGCCGATGACCTGCTCTCTGCCATTTGTCTTGCCGGTGACGTGCCGCTGGCGGTGGCCCCGGCGATGAATCAACAGATGTGGGTCGATGCCGCGACCCAGGCCAATGCGCGAGCCCTCCAGTCGCGCGGGGTGTTGATGTTTGGCCCCGCCGCCGGTGAACAGGCCTGTGGTGAGGTAGGGCCGGGTCGGATGCAGGAGCCCGAACAATTAGTGCAACAACTGGACGAGATATTTGAGTCGGGTAGTCTGAGCGGCCGTACCGTGGTGATAACGGCAGGGCCAACCCGCGAGGCCATCGACCCGGTACGTTTCCTGAGCAATCACAGCTCAGGCAAGATGGGCTATGCCATCGCGGCGGCGGCAGTCGAGGCCGGCGCCAAGGTCATTTTGATCAGCGGACCGACCGCCCTACCGGTACCCGAACGAGTCGAGCTCGTTCAGGTGGTGTCGGCACAGCAAATGCGCGATGCCGTGATGGCGCGGCTGGTGAGTGCCGAGATGTTGATTGCCACGGCCGCGGTGGCCGATTATCGGCCCGTACAGAGCGCCACAAAAAAACTCAAGAAAGACAATGAGTCACTAACCCTGGAGTTGACTCGCAACCCGGATATTCTGGCCGAGGCCAAACGCCACCATCCGCAGGTGTTCTGTGTCGGGTTTGCCGCCGAGACTGAGGCGCTGGTGGAACATGCGCGTACCAAACTGGTGGCTAAAGGGGTGGAGATGATCGCCGCCAATCTAGTAGGCCCCTCCGCCGTGGAGGCGCGCGGGGTTTTTGGTAACGATGAGAATGCCCTGCACGTGGTGTGGGCCGAGGGTGAATTAAGCTTACCTCTGGCAAGTAAGGCCCGGCTCGCACGCGACCTTGTCGCACTGATTGCCGAACGCTATACGAACTGGCGGCCTGAACGCGCCCCTCGAGGCAAGGTCATCAAGCTACGTTGATGACGTGGCACGACCGAGTACAACAACGAACATAACAACGAAAATAAGGCCAACTGTATCCATGAGCCGTATCAAACTGAAGATTCTCGACCCCCGCATTGGCAAAGAGATCCCACTACCTCACTACGCCACCGAGGGTTCCGCAGGGATGGACCTCCGCGCCTGTGTGGAGCAGCCGCTACTGCTTGAGCCGGGACAGACCCAACTTATCCCCACTGGTATCTCCATCTATATAGCTGACCCGGGGCTGGCTGCAGTCATCTTGCCGCGCTCTGGTCTGGGGCATAAACATGGGATTGTGTTGGGCAATCTTGTTGGTTTGATCGATTCCGATTATCAGGGGCAGTTGTTTGTCTCCTGCTGGAACCGTGGCAGTGATTCTTTTACCATCAACATTGGAGAGCGTATCGCACAGCTGGTAGTGGTACCAGTGGTGCAGGCAGAGTTCGAGATCGTTGAGGACTTTACCGAGACCGCACGCGCGACGGGTGGCTTTGGCCACACTGGCCGCGTATAACACATACACAACAGGGACTGGATGGAACACATGGCACGACGCAAACGCAAAACGAGTCAACGCTCCGCCAAGGGTGGAGGGCTTAGTCTCAACACAACCTCACTGCTCTCGTTCACACTGTTTTCGCTCATCCTGGTGGCGGCAGTCTATACCTCGCAGCAGGAGCTGGTGGCAAAGGTTAGAGAGCATCGCTCAATCGACGCGCAGCGCATCAGTGAGCAGGCGGCGGCGCAGATCGATGTGCACCTTGCGGGGTATCTCACCGGTCTGGAGACCTTCGCACGGGACCCGCAGACGCGACTGTTATTTGCGAGTAATGATCAGCGGGGTATGCAGCGACGTGCGCAGGACCTGCGTGGCATGCTCGATGGTTCCTTGAATGTGCGCATTATCCAGGCGGGTACAGAGCGTGTGAATCAGGATACGGTGCCGCACTTCAGCTTTGCCTGCCTGGATCAACTGCGTTCGTCCACCAAGCTGGCACAGTCTCACGCCGAGATCCATGCCCTCAACACGGATCAGCAGCATCTCGACATCATCGTCCCGGTTACCCAGGGTGGGGCGGGTGATGCGGTGGGGTATGTCCAAGCGACGCTGGACGTTAACCTCCTCAAGAGCTGGGTCAAACTGGACAGTGAGAATGCCTACGTCGAAGTGGCTCAGCACTTTGGTAAGGGTGATGCGCTGCCCTTGTTGCAAGTGGGCAACGCGCATAACAAGGGCAATGTCTCTTCCAATAAGGTCACGCTCAGCCATGCGCCCTGGGAGGTTATCGCCTGGCGTGAGGCCTCACTGGCCGAATCGGGCCTGAGCGTGCTGACCATTATCGTTGCCGGTCTCGCAATCTTCATCTGTGGTCTGGTGATTTTGTGGTTGCGTCAATCCCTCAGTCACGCCATTACGGGTGACATCGATAACATCCTGCGCCTGACGATTGATCACCTTCGTGGTGACAAGAGTCGCGCCTACGCCTTCCAGATCAAGGAATTCAAACTGGCGGCGCGTCAGATCGAAGAGATGCAGGTGAAGAAGCTTGACCGAGAGCGTGATGATGACCCACGCGCAATCAATTTAAATACCAGTGGTAGTTTTGATTTTCCATCATTGGGGGGCATGTCCAGCGACAGTATCCTGGTGGAGGAGATGTCGGGTGAGTCGTCCATGGTGCAGGCGCCAACAAAAACGCCCGCAGCTGGCGCTCCCGCTACTCAACGTGCGGTGTTTGAGGCCAAACCCGCCGGGGCGAGTCTACTGGAGAGTTCGGGCAGCATCACCGCGCCGCAGGCCCCTGGGGAGACGCCACTGCCCGAAATCTTCAAGGCCTATGATATTCGTGGCATTGTGGGTCGCACCCTGACAGGCGCTCATGCGCGGTTAATAGGACGCGCCATTGGTAGCGAGGCCGTGGCTCGGGGTCTCTCTGTCATGGCCTTTGGGCGTGACGGTCGTCTCTCCGGGCCTGAGTTAGGTCAGGGGCTGGTGACGGGGCTGCGCGAGGCCGGCATCAATGTGATCGATGTGGGCATGGTGCCGACACCGGTGCTGTATTACGCCGCCAATGAACTGGCCAATGGCAGTGGTGTGATGTTGACCGGGAGTCATAACCCGCCCGACTACAACGGCTTCAAGATGGTGCTGGGGGGCGACACCCTCTCGGGTGATGCAATCCAGGAACTGCGCAAGCGCATTGAGTCAAAGGATTTCACCTCAGGTCAGGGTACCTATCAGACCTCGTTGATCGCCAACCAATATATTGAACGCATCATCAAGGATGTGCGCCCCAAGCGTCGCCTCAAGGTGGTGATCGATTGTGGCAATGGTGTCGCAGGGGCGATTGCGCCCAAGTTATTTCGCGGTCTTGGCTGCGAGGTAAAGGAGCTGTTCTGTGATGTGGACGGTAAATTCCCCAATCACCACCCCGACCCGAGCAAGCCGGAAAACCTTAAAGACCTGATCGAGGCCGTGAAGGTGAACAAGGCCGATGTGGGCCTGGCCTTCGATGGTGACGGTGATCGGCTGGGCGTGATCGCACCGCTTGGCAATATCGTATGGCCAGATCGTTTAATGATGTTGTTCGCCAGTGATGTATTGATGCGTAACCCCGGGGCGCAGATCATCTATGACATCAAGTGTTCAAACAACCTGACCAAGGTGATTTGGGAGAAGGGTGGTGAACCGGTAATGTGGAAGACCGGCCACTCCTTCATCAAGGCCAAGATGCGTGACTCCGGCGCCCTGCTCGCAGGCGAGATGAGTGGTCACATCTTCTTCAAGGAGCGCTGGTATGGTTTCGATGATGGGCTCTACTCAGGTGCCCGCCTGCTGGAGATCCTGGCCGGTGATGCGCGCCCACCGCAGGATGTCTTTAATGGCCTGCCCGATGCGGTCAACACCCCGGAGTTGAACATCAAGATGGCCGAGGGTGCCCAGCACAAGTTCATGGAAGACTTTATGGACAAGGCCGAGTTTGGTGACGCCAATGTGGTGATGATCGACGGTATCCGCGCCGACTTTTCCGATAGCTGGGGGCTGGTACGTGCCTCGAATACTACCCCGGTACTGGTCCTGCGCTTCGAGGGTAAGGACGTGGCGGCACTGCGTCGCGTGCAAGAGGTCTTCCGCAAACTATTACTGGCGCTGAAACCGGATCTGAAACTTCCCTTTTAATGCAGTGTGAGTGGCGCGTTGCAGCTTGAAATTTTCACGCAACGCGCCACCCGCCACTAGCTACCATTCCGTTGTTTCGTACATACTACGTTTCACGTTCCCATTAGCCAAACCGAAGCACTAAAACATGAGCCTTGATCCCACCGCTGCCATGAACGTCGCCCGCGTCCTTACCGAGGCGATGCCGTATATCCGCCGCTTCCAGGGCAAGACCATGGTGATCAAGTACGGCGGCAATGCCATGACCGACGAGAACCTCAAACAGGGGTTCGCACGCGATGTGGTGTTGATGAAGCTCGTCGGCCTCAATCCCGTGGTGGTGCACGGTGGCGGGCCGCAGATCGGTAATCTGCTGAAACAGATCGGCAAGGAGAGCACCTTCGTTCAAGGTATGCGCGTCACCGACAACGAGACCATGGACGTGGTGGAGATGGTGTTAGGTGGTCTGGTCAATAAGGAGATCGTCAATCTCATCAATCGCCAGGGCGGTCACGCCGTAGGCCTCACCGGCAAGGACGGTGACCTGATCCGTGCGCGCAAGATGATATTTACACACCAGTCGCCCGAGATGCAGGTGCCGGAGATCATCGACATCGGTCACGTTGGTGAGGTGGCGAGCATCGACGCCAGTGTGATCCACATGTTGTTGCAGGGTGATTTTATCCCGGTCATTGCACCGATAGGCGTGGGCGAAGACGGACAGTCCTATAACATTAATGCCGATCTGGTGGCGGGTAAGCTCGCCGTGACATTAAATGCAGAGAAACTCATCCTGCTCACCAACACCCAGGGTGTGCTGGATGCGCAGGGCAAGCTGCTCACGGGCATCAAGGCCTCACAGGTGGATCAGCTGGTGAAGGAAGGCATCATCCACGGCGGCATGCTGCCGAAGATAAGTACGGCACTGGATGCAGTGAAGTCCGGTGTCGGTTCTGCGCATATCATTGATGGCCGGGTGGAGCACGCCGTGTTGCTCGAAGTGCTGACCGATGAAGGCATCGGCACCTTGATTCGTCCATAAGGGTATACCCGTGAGCGACGAAAAGCCCTCCCGCAAGCAACAAATCCTTGAGGCCCTGGCCATGGAGCTGGAAAAGACGCCGGGCGAGCGCATTACCACCGCCGGTCTGGCGCGCGCGGTGGGCGTCTCCGAGGCCGCGCTCTATCGCCACTTTCCCAGCAAGGCACGCATGTTCGAGGGGCTTATCGAGTTCATCGAGGAGAGTGTGTTCGGGCTGGTTAATCGCATCATGGCCGAAGAGCGCCACGTCGCGGTACGCTGCGAGAAAATTCTCTCCCTCCTGCTTGGTTTCTCTGAACGTAATCCCGGTATCTCGCGTCTCCTGAGTGGTGAGGTGCTGACTGGTGAGACTGAGCGTCTGCGTACCCGCATCGGTCAGTTTTATGAACGTCTGGAGACCCAGCTCAAGCAGGTCCTGCGTGAGGGCGAGATGAATAAGCAGTTACAGGGAGAGGTCGCCGTGGCGCCGTTGGCAAATCTGTTGTTGTCGGTGGCCGAGGGGCGTATCAATCAGTTTGTGCGTAGTGGCTTCAAGCGCCTGCCAACAGAACAGTGGTCGGCGCAGTGGTCACTGTTAACCAAGTTATTACCGCTTTCCTAAGTTCAGGGTTTCTTCGAACTGGTAATACCCTTTAGCTCGCGGAAGCGGGCGATATCCGTAACAAAGCGGTCGGCCATCTTTTTCTTCTCGACCTGTTTCTCAACAATAAAGGCATCGGCATCCTTGATGTCTTGTTTGATCTCTTTCATTTCGGCCAACAAGGTCTCCGGCACGGGTTTACCGCTACGCTCCAGGTCGCCCGCGCGCTTGGTGATCCGATCAAGGTCGGCCTGCAGGTTATTTTTCTTGCCGATACCAAGGTCAACAATCGCCTGAATGGCATCGAGTTGCTGGTCGCGTGCAATATTGAGGTCGCGTTCAGTGGTGTAGGATTGTAGCAGGACTCGATCGCGCTCACGGCGCTCGGCCTTGGCGCGTTCCTCGGCCTTGATGCGCTCGATCTCGACACTATCGCGCGCCAGCTCGGCCTCGGTCTTGGCGGCTTCGATGACCTGGGTCACCATGCCTTGATCGTTCAAGATCTCAACCCGGCTTTGAGCATATTCGGGTGGAACAGCATTGCCACACTCGCGCAAGCCATGTTTGGTGCGCCAGCATTTGATCGTCGCACCGGTCGCATTGGTGGCGGCATAGGTGGGTAGGCATAAGAGCAGCCCCATGCCAAGCCAGAGTAGGTGGGTGCTTCCCGTGCAAAGTTTGCGCATCATGCGGTGTTTCCAGATTCCGTAGGTTCCAGGTATCACACACGATACAATGCGGTGAACCGTCCTGGATTCAAAAGTGTTAGACCAACTCATACTACTCATTATCTCCCTGCTGGCCAATGCCTTCTCTGCCTTCGCGGGGGGGGTGCCGGGCTGCTTCAGCTCCCGGCCCTGATCTTTCTAGGTTTAACGTTCAGTGTAGCATTGGCCACCCATAAGGTGGCAAGTGTGGCCCTCGGCCTGGGTGCCACGTTACGTCACCTGCGCCAGGGCGCGCTGGAATGGCCCATGGTTTGGGTCATGCTGGCCGGAGGTCTACCCGGCGTCATCGGTGGTGCGGCGATGGTGTTATCGATCCCGGACCGGGTGGCGCAGCTCGCCCTGGGGGTGCTGATCGCGGGGGTGGGTGTTTACTCCTGGGTCTCACCGCAACTGGGGCAGGTCTACGCGGCGCGGCAGCGTCATCGACGCGGGTATCTTATTGGCGCGGCGGGGTTGGTCATCATGGGCATCCTCAATGGCTCCCTCACTGCGGGCACCGGGCTGCTAGTGACGCTCTGGCTCATCCGCCGGTTTGGCTTCGACTATAAACGCGCCGTGGCGCATACGCTGGTGATGGTGGGTGTATTCTGGAATGGCAGCGGGGCGATCACGCTGGGCATGCTGGGTGAGATCCACTGGGGTTGGATTCCGGCGTTGTTGCTGGGTTCGCTATTGGGTGGCTACATTGGCGCCCACCTCGCCTGGGCCAAGGGCAACAGGGCGATCAAGCGGGCGTATGAGATCGTGACCTTGCTGGTGGGGGTGAAGTTGATGCTGGGGTGATATGGAGAATGTCCATTTTCATACGTGCCGTCGATTTTTCCAGTGAGACCAAAGAGCCTTGCTCGCCGTTTTGCAGCAGTGCTGAATGGTCAGGCTCAAAGAGCGGAACAATGTTTAGCTGAACAGGAATTAAAAGTTAACGATCCCCCTGAGCGAGTTTAATAGACAGGTGTTGTTTTATTCCTGACCATTCATTCTGAATGATGCTGAATAAAACCGAATCTCTTACTCGACCATCTGGCATTACCATATGATTCCGTAAGGTGCCCTCTTCTTTCGCCCCGAGCCGCAGTATGGCGCTCCGTGATGCGCTATTTAGATAGTCCGTAATAAATTCTACTCGGTTCATTTTCAATACTTCGAAGGCATGGGCAAGCATCAATAACTTTGCCTCGGTATTGATTCGCGTTTTCTGCCAGGTTTTACCCAAGAAAGTAAAACCAATTTCTAGCCGTTTATATGGAAAATTAGTTTTCATGTATCGGGTGGAACCGGCCACTTTATTGGTTGCTTTTTCAATCGTTGCAAACGCAAGCCCGTCACCCGATTCATAGGCTTCTGCTGCCGTTCTCAAAAATGCATCAATATTTTTGGGGTGTGGTACGAGTGTTACAAACAAATTCCATAGGTCTCCGTCGGCAATCGCGTCACAAATCCCTTCTTTGTGCTGATTGCTCAAAGGCTCAAGCCGAACTAATTTACCTTCTAATGTGACTGGCTCTATTTTCATATCTTTCTCGGTCTGAGCCTCTGTCTAGTATGTTAGACACCGTACTGCTGTCGATAGGCACGAATGGCCTGCAGGGCCTCGGGCTTGTTGGCCTTGTGCTCCAGGTAGGTGATCAGGCTACTGAGCTGGATGATGCTGACGACCGGAATCCCATAGGTCTGTTCTACTTCTTGAATCGCCGAGAGTTCGCCCTGGCCACGCTCCTGGCGGTCGAGTGCGATCACCACGCCCGCCGGTGTGGCACCGGCCTGCTGGATGATGTCGATGGCCTCGCGGATGGCGGTGCCGGCGGTGATGACATCGTCAATGATCAGGATGCGGCCCTTGAGCGCGGAGCCGACGATGCTGCCACCCTCGCCATGGTCCTTGGCCTCTTTACGATTAAAGCTATAGGGCACGTCTTTCTGGAAGTGCTCGGCCAATTCCACCGTGGTGGCGGCGGCGAGGGGGATGCCCTTGTAAGCCGGGCCAAACAGTACATCGAATTCGATCTCGCTCTCGCTAATCGCCTCGGCGTAAAAACGGCCAAGCTTGGCGAGGGCGCGGCCGGTATTGAACAGCCCGGCATTGAAGAAGTAGGGGCTCAAGCGGCCGGATTTGAGCTTGAATTCACCAAAGCGCAGCACGTCGGTGGCGAGGGCAAAGTCGATAAATTCTTTTTGATAGTCGCGCATGCGTTTCTTCCGTCGAGGGGGTTGCAGACGTCGTGTATGATACACATTTCCCGCAAACGAGTGTTATGCCATGCGAGTCATCAGCGCCAACGTCAACGGTATCCGGTCCGCCGAGTCCAAGGGCTTCTTCAAGTGGTTGTCGCATCAGCGCGCCGACGAAGAAGCCC
>JAHEDA010000021.1 GCA_024641445.1 Gammaproteobacteria bacterium | reverse complement strand
ACGCACTCAATGGCTTTAAGGGAATGCCTGCCAAGGGCGGTCGTGGCGACCTGAGCAACAAGACGGTGCAGGCCGTGGTCGACTATATGGTTGCTCACGCCAAGTAATTCAGGCTGCTGCTAAGGAACAACGAGGCCGCACAGTGTGCGGCCTTTTTTATTTCTTGAGTCGGGGTATGCCGAGTTAGCTGCCCGAGAGCATGCTGCGCAGATTGGCCAGATGCGCCTGACCGCGTTCTTGGCGTTCTTCCGGGGCGACCTCGATGCCTTGGCCACTCCACTCGAGGTCGTCTTTGGGAAGTTCATCGATGAAGCGACTTGGGTCGCAGTCCACGTCCCCACCAAAACGACGACGTTTGCTGGTGAAGGTAATGGTGAGGGTCTTTTGGGCGCGGGTGATGCCAACATAAGCGAGCCGCCGTTCCTCCTCGATGTTTTCCTCTTCGATACTGCTACGATGGGGCAGGATGTTTTCTTCCACGCCGACCAGGAAGACATGCGGAAATTCCAGCCCCTTCGCCGCATGCAGGGTCATCAGGTGCACACAGTCGCCACGTTCTTCGTCATCACGATCCAGGAGATCGAGGAGGGCCAGGCGCGCAACAAGGTCGGCGAGTTTAGCCTGTGGGTCGTTATTGCTCATGCGACCGAGCCAGGTCAGTAACTCTTGTACGTTCTCCCACTTCCGCAGCGCGGCGGGTTCATCCTTGGCCGTGTCCATTAGCCAGGTCTCGTAATTGATGTCATTGAGTAACTGGTGTACCACGCTGACAGGGGTCTCACTTTGCCCGGCCTGTTCAGCGGTGCGTGCGACCCAACGTGCGAACTCTTCGAGTCGTTCTTGTACGCGCTGTGGTACAAATTGCGACAGGCCCATCTCGGAGCAGGCGCTAAACAAACTCACACCGCGTGAGCTGGCATATTGCGAGAGCTTCTCCACGCTGGTCGGGCCAATTTCACGCCGTGGGGTATTCACTATACGCAGGAAGGCATTGTCATCATCCGGATTCGTCAGCAGGCGCAGGTAGGCCATGACGTCCTTGATCTCACCATAGGCGAAAAATGAGGTGCCACCGCTGAGGTAGTAGGGGATGTTGTGTTCGCGCAGCATGCGTTCGAACAGTCGTGACTGGTGATTACCACGATAGAGGATGGCGTAATCACGGAATTGAGTACGATGATTAAATTTATGGTGTAGTAATTCAGAGACGACCTGTCCAGCCTCCTGTTCCTCATCACCAGTGCGGATGATGCGTATCGGGTCACCCAGGCCGATCTCACTCCAGAGTTTCTTCTCGAACATATGCGTGTTATTGGCGATGAGGGTGTTGGCCGCGCGCAGAATTCGGCTGGTGGAGCGGTAGTTCTGCTCCAGCTTGACGACTTTCAGGCGCGGGAAGTCGGTTTGTAGTTGGGACAGATTTTCCGGCTGTGCACCGCGCCAGGCGTAGATGGACTGGTCGTCGTCACCTACCACGGTGAGGCCCTGGCGTACACCAACCAGGAGCTTTACCATTTCATATTGGGTGGCGTTGGTATCCTGATACTCGTCGACTAATAAATAGCGGATTCGATTTTGCCAGCGTTCTAACACCTCGGGCTGGTCGCGGAATAAAAGTACCGGCATCATGATGAGGTCGTCGAAGTCTACTGCGTTGTAGGTCTTTAGGTGTCGGTTGTATTCACCATAGATACTGGCGGCGGCGGTAGTAATCGCGTCACCGTTGGCGGTTTGTATGGCCTGCTCGGGGGTGGTGAAGGCGCTCTTCCAGCGCGAGATGCGCCAGACCATTTGTTGCGCCTGATCGCCGGGGTCACCGAAGGCGCGCCGCATGAGTTCTTTAATCAGCGCGAGGGAGTCTTGATCGTCATAGATCGAAAAGCCGGTTTTATAACCGAGCGCGGCGAGTTCCTGCCGAATGATATCGAGGCCAAGGGTGTGGAAGGTGGAGACGCGCAGCCCCTTGCTCTCCTGTTTATCTAATAACTTACCGACGCGGGCCTTCATCTCGCGTGCGGCCTTGTTGGTAAAGGTCACTGCCGCAATGTTGCGTGCATCGATACCGCACTCCTGGATCAGGTAGGCGATTTTTTGTGTGATCACGCGTGTCTTGCCGCTACCCGCACCCGCCAGGACAAGCAGGGGCGTGTCGATATGGCGTACGGCGGCTGTTTGTGCGGGATTGAGGTTGGCAGACATCAGGCCATTACCCAGTTGGTGAAAGCGTTATTGTAGGGAGTCGTGATTGAGGCGTCGATCTTGACAGGTCAGGATGGCGGTAATTTAGTCGTTGTTGACCGGCGCGGGACGACCATTGCCGTGGCGTCGGGGTTTGCCTCGACTCTGTCCGCCACCAGGTTTGCCGGCATTGCGTGGGCGATGTTGCACGCGCTCCTCGCGTTCGTATACCGCTGCCGCTGGGGTAACCAGCATGTCGGCGGTGATGGGTTGTACCGCGAGTTTGTGGCCGATATAGATCTCGATGTCGGGCAGGGAGAAGACATATTCCTCACACGCAAAACTGACGGCATGACCGCTGGCCCCGGCTCGACCGGTACGACCGATACGGTGGACATAGTCCTCAGCGTCCTGTGGCAGATCGTAGTTGATTACGTGTGAGACGGCGGGGATATGCAGACCGCGCGCGGCAACGTCGGTGGCGACCATAATATGCAGTTCGTGATCGGCAAAATTATTCAGCAGGCTCTGGCGCTTTTTCTGGGGCACGTCGCCGGTGAGCAGGGCGTATTTATAACCGTTGCCGCGTAAGTAAGCGGTTACCTTGTCGCCAGCACGCTTGGTGTTTACAAAGATGAGAACGCGCGCATCCGGGTTCTGTTGCAGCAATCCGAGCAGGAGCGGGATCTTCTCCTCCTTGGCCGGGTAATACACGGTCTCAACGATCTTTTCTGCCGTAACCTGTTCGCGCTCGATGACCACTTGCTTGGGATTGTTCATGTGCTCGTAGGAGAGTTCCAGCACGCGGTACGACAGCGTCGCCGAGAAGAGCAGGTTGAGGCGCTGGTCGGGTGGCGGCATGCGGCGCAGCAGGAAACGGATGTCTTTGATGAATCCGAGGTCAAACATGCGGTCGGCCTCGTCCAACACCATCACCTGGACGACGCGCATGTCGAAGACGTGTTGTTTGTGGTAATCGATAATGCGGCCAGGTGTGCCAATAATGATATCGACCCCCGCCTCCAGTTCCTGGCGTTGGGTGTCATAGCCGGTACCACCGTAGACGGCCACACTCTTCAAACCCGTGAAACGCCCCAATATCTCGGCATCCTTGTGGATCTGCACCGCAAGCTCGCGTGTCGGGGCAAGAATTACGCAGCGAGGTTGATTGAGTTTCTTGCCCTCACCGAGGGGGTGGGTGAGCAGATACTGGAAAGTGGCGACCATAAAGGCGGCTGTCTTACCGGTACCCGTCTGGGCCTGACCGGCAACGTCAAAACCCTGTAGGGCGAGCGGCAGGGTTTGGGCCTGAATCGGGGTACACTTGGAAAATCCAGCCGCTTCAATACCTTGCAGTAATTGAGGGACAAGATTAAAGGATTCAAAGCGGGTTTCGGTCAGGTGTGTTTCACTCATGGAAGGGGAGCATAACAGAGTCAAGCCCGCTTTGGGCTTGAAAAGTCCGTCGACATAGGCTCAAATGGTTGTATTGCGGCAATATGCATTCGTCCAGTCTGGCGCCGAATCGGCGTGAAAATACAAAGATAAACAGGAGAACGGCCTTGAGCGACAAGATTTTACACGTCACCGATGACACCTTCGATAATGAGATTATCAAGACCGAGGGACCGGTGCTGGTGGACTACTGGGCCGACTGGTGTGGCCCATGCAAGATGATTGCGCCCATCCTCGATGAGATTGCTACCGAGTACGCCGGCAAGTTGAAAGTGGCCAAGCTCAACATTGATGAAAATCCGGTTACGCCACCAAAGTTTGGTATTCGTGGAATCCCGACCCTGATGCTGTTCAAGGGGGGTAAGGTCGAGGCCACCAAGGTTGGCGCTGTTTCCAAGTCACAACTGACGGCCTTTATTGACAGTAATCTTTAAGAATTGCGGTCCCGTCTGGTCATGAGGCTGGACGGGGCGTGGTTTTGGTGTTAAGTTTGCCGAACAAGACGCGTCCGAAGATTTAATTAAGCACGCGCGAAATACCGCCGATATATCCGGCATCCCCAGATAAAAAATTCAAACCGAACAACTTTAGTATTCGGCACATGCGGCAAGTTCCGTGTTGTGCCTCGCTGCACAAAGCCCTTATCACTCCGATCCAATAACCAAGAAAGAACCTCTTATGAATCTCACCGAACTCAAGCTCACACCTGTAGCCGACCTGATCGATACCGCCGAAAAGATGGGCATTGAAAATATGGCCCGTGCCCGCAAGCAGGACATCATCTTTGCCATCCTCAAGGCGCACTCGAAGAGTGGCGAGGATATATCGGGTGATGGTGTGCTGGAAATCCTGCAAGATGGTTTTGGTTTTCTGCGTTCGGCGAACAGCTCCTACCTCGCCGGGCCCGATGACATCTACGTCTCCCCCAGCCAGATTCGTCGCTTTAATCTGCGTACCGGTGACACCGTCGCCGGTAAGATTCGCCCCCCGAAAGAGGGTGAGCGTTACTTCGCCCTGCTCAAGGTCGATGAGATCAACTACGAGCCACCGGAAAATGCCAAGAATAAGGTCCTGTTTGAAAACCTGACCCCACTGCACCCCAACAAGCGCATGAATCTCGAGATCGGTAATGGCAGTACCGAGGACATGACGGCACGCGTTATTGACCTGGTGGCGCCGATAGGTAAGGGGCAGCGTGGTCTCATCGTGTCACCGCCCAAGGCCGGTAAGACCATGATGTTGCAAAATATTGCCCAGTCCATCGCCTCCAAGCACCCGGAGTGTTATCTCATTGTGCTGCTCATCGATGAGCGCCCTGAGGAAGTGACCGAGATGTCGCGCTCGGTCCGGGGAGAGGTGGTCTCGTCTACTTTCGACGAACCGGCCAGCCGCCACGTCCAGGTGGCCGAGATGGTCATCGAAAAGGCCAAGCGCCTGGTCGAACACAAAAAGGACGTCGTGATCCTGCTCGATTCCATCACTCGCCTCGCGCGTGCCTACAACACTGTGATCCCATCCTCCGGCAAGGTGCTCACCGGTGGTGTGGACGCCAATGCCCTGCAACGCCCTAAGCGATTCTTTGGTGCCGCACGTAATATTGAAGAAGGTGGCTCGCTCACCATTCTGGCCACGGCACTGATCGACACCGGTTCGCGTATGGATGATGTTATCTACGAGGAATTCAAAGGAACCGGTAACATGGAAATCCACCTGGATCGCCGGATCAACGAGAAGCGTATTTACCCCGCAATCAACATCAATCGCTCCGGCACCCGCCGCGAGGAGCTACTCACCTCGCCGGATGAGCTGCAGAAAATGTGGATCCTGCGTAAGGTCGTCCATGATATGGACGAGGTCGCCGCGATGGAATTCCTCAGCGACAAACTGCGTGTGACCAAGAACAACGCGGACTTCTTTGATTCCATGAAGCGCTAACCCGTTTGGAGTACAAGTGTGATTCCCCTCACATTTTGTGCGCGCGCAGGCACGCCCCAAATGCTCAAGAATTCATCATAAATTCAATAAGCTAGTGTCTAAACTGGATGTAACTTATTGATATTGGTCAGGGATTCGGCTTTGACAAGGGCCGGATTTAGGCCGATTATTTCCCCATGGGGTGGCGCTGACTGGGCCACCTATTTACCCCCCAACGTGGTGTATCCCGCAAGGGTGTCCACGCAGTTCCGGCCCAAGGCCGGGTGATGGTATACGGGTACATGAAGGGGAATGTTTGATGAATAATTTGCAGGCACGAATTCACATCGATTTCGAGGAGTGGGCGAATCTGGCCAAGGCTGACCCGGACAGCTTTGAACGCCTTCGTAGCAATACCTTGGCTCAGGCCATCAGCCGTGCCCCGAGCGACCGCCAGCAGCACCTGCGCTGCCTGCAGTGGCGGGTTGATCGGGTGCGGGAGCGTACCACCAACCCACTGGCGGCCTGCATCGCCATATCCGATATGATGTGGGATACCTTTCAGAGCCTAAACGCCTCATATCGCGACCTCGCCACACCGGGCCCTGTGGTGCGCCCAACGGCCAAGGTGATTCGGTTTCAGCGGGTGTCTGAAACGACCTGATCCGGCCTTGCCCCTCCTGGTCACTTCCCGTAAGATCGCGCGTTCCGTACGGTACCCGCGCCAGTGGGGCATGGGCAGCGGTACGCCAGACCAAGAGGTTTATGAACATGAAAGCTGAAATTCATCCCGACTATAAGGCAATCAAGGTAACCTGCAGCTGTGGTAACAGCTTCGAGACCGGCTCCACTGTCGGTCACGATCTGCAGATTGAAGTCTGCGCCGAGTGTCATCCCTTCTACACCGGTAAGCAGAAGATCCTTGATACGGCCGGTCGCGTCGACAAGTTCCGTCAGAAGTACGGGATCAAGAAGTAGGCAAGACTTATCGCCATGTGGCGGTTGGTTGGTCATAAAAAGAAGGCGCCATTCGTTGGCGCCTTTTTTGTTGCGGTTTCGCTCTATAGCGCTGCTGTAACGGCGTCGTGTCGAGTCGGTAAATACGATCAGATGGTTCGGGTGGCCTCTGTAATAGACGGCGATACGGTGGTACTACAAGACGGGCGTCATCTACGATTTGTCGGCATTAACACCCCGGAACTGGGACGAGACGGTAACCCAAATGAGCCGATGGCGGCAGAGGCAAAGCGTCGGGTGCAGCGGCTTATCGATGCAAACAAGGGTCGCTTGGGCCTGCAGTTTGATGGACAGCGTTTTGACCGATACGAGCGCCTCCTGGCACACCCCTTTCTCCCTGATGGGCGAAATCTCACCGAGCAGCTCTTAAGCGAAGGCTTTGGTATGCAGATTGTGATACCGCCTAACGAAAAATACTTTGCCTGCTATCGTACCGCTGAGCGCGGAGCCCGCCTGGCGGTACGGGGGGTGTGGGGCGAATCGCGCTTTGCGGCCCACCCGGCCCACACCTGGAGTAAACGTCGTATCGGTTTCCAGCGCGTGAAGGGCACTGTACACCGGGTATTTTTCGATAATGGCTCTGTCTGGATCGAGCTGGATGAGCGCTTCACCCTACAAATAAAGCGTAGTGACCTGGCCTATTTTCCGCAAAAGTTTTTACAGCAGCTCAGTGGCGCCAAGCTGGAGGCGCGTGGATGGGTGCAGTACTATGGTGGGGCGTTTCGGCTGCGTATTCGCCATGCCGCTGCGGTTGAGCTCGAGGGAAGATGATGACTGAAAAACGCCACGCGCCACGCGTCGATGCCGCCAGCGCACTCGAATATCACGCCAGACCGCGCCCGGGCAAAATTGCCACGGCAATCACCAAGCCGTGCGAGACGCAGGACGAATTGAGCCTGGCCTATACGCCGGGTGTGGCGGCGCCTGTGCGGGCCATTGCACAAGATCCTTTGGCGGCCTACCTCTACACCGGTAAGGGTAATCTTGTGGCAGTCATTACTGACGGTAGCGCGGTGCTGGGCTTGGGGAATGTCGGCGCCCTGGCCGGGAAACCGGTGATGGAGGGTAAGGCGGTTTTATTCAAACGATTTGCCGACATCGATGTGATGGACATCGAAGTGAGCTCACCGTCGCCGTATGCCTTTATTGAAACGGTGGCCAGTATTGCGCCGACCTTCGGTGGTATCAACCTGGAAGATATTGCAGCGCCGCATTGCTTCGAGATCGAACGTGCCCTGGTGGAGCGCCTTGATATACCCGTTTTTCACGATGATCAGCACGGTACGGCAATTATTATCTCGGCAGCATTGATCAATGCCATGCAGGTCCAGCAGAAATCCCTCAATGATGTGAAGATTGTCTGCCTCGGTGCGGGGGCTGCGGCAATCGCCTCGATGCGTTTGCTGATCAAGCTGGGTGCGCGTAAGGAAAATATCCGCATGGTGGACCGTAGTGGTGTGATCTATGCGGGCCGCGACAAACTCAACAGCTATAAGCAGGAGTTTGCAATCGACACGGGTCTTCGAACTTTGGCCGAGGCAATGGTCGGTGCGGACGTCGTGGTCGGTGTCTCAGGTCCGAATCTGATCTCGGTCGAGATGGTGAAATCAATGGCAGCTAACCCCGTGGTGTTCGCCCTCTCCAACCCCGATCCCGAGATCGATCCCACCCTTGCGCTTGAGTCGCGCGGGGACCTTATTATGGCGACGGGGCGCAGCGACTATCCGAATCAGGTCAATAATGTACTGGGTTTCCCCTTCATCTTTCGAGGCGCGCTCGATGTGCGTGCAAGCTGTATCAATGATGAGATGAAGATCGCAGCGGTCATGGCCCTGGCACAACTGGCGCATGAACCGGTGCCAGAGAGCGTGCGCCGGGTCTATCGTCGCAGTGAAGACGACATGGTCTTTGGTCGCCACTATATTATTCCAACACCGTTCGACCCGCGCCTGGGTGAGCGCGTACCGCCCGCCGTGGCCAAGGCCGCGATGGATACCGGGGTTGCGCGAATCGCCTATCCTGCTCACTACCCCAAACTGTAATTAGACATCTTGCTGGAGCAGCAGCTCTACCTCAGTCAGGTTCGCTCGTTGCATCGGCCGACCATCGATGGGGCTTAGGGGAGGCTGTTTGTGCCGGGTCGGGAAGACGATTACCTCCACTTGTGCATTTTTGGCTATAAATCGATAGCGCGGCATGGCCTGATACAGGTCGGCCTGTAGGTGCTGCCTCTTCTCATCTTGCTCGAAGGGTATGTGTTGCTCCAATAGGAAAAGGCCGACTGCCTCGGGCGAGTCAGCAAAGAAGTGGAGTGAGATGGGGGTATTTTTATCGGCACTACCCTGTAGTACCGGACCGACCAGTCGTGGGGAGAAGGCGTCGAAGAACCGCATGGCCTCACATGCGGTCTCGCGAAGTTGGCTTAGCTCTTGGGTCTGCTCATCGGCATGAAATAGGCGCTGGTATTCGATCAGCGCCTGCTCGATTTCCTGATTGTTGGGCAGGTTGCGGGTATCACTGCAGTTAAGGTGTAGTGCCGCCTTGCGCTTGGCGGCGAGGAAGTCACGCCTGCCACTCTCTAGCAGGATGCGCGCCGCCTCCTGGGCCAGGCGTTGGCGCATCTGTATATCTTTGCGATGTGAATGTGCCATATCCGCTAGCGCCCAAGCCACATGCCGAATTTATCACTAGAAAATCTGCTGTGTAATATCGCCGCCCGTCGTCGGCGTACCACGCTCATCGGAGGGCTTGGCCTCCGGTTTATCGCTCGGCGCCTGGTCGGCGAGGAAAAATTCAAATACAGCATCGGCGTTGCTTGCCGTCGTCGGCTTTCCTGTGGCGGCATCGATTCGAACTGAGACCATTCCTGGGGGTTGCGCCAGAGGTATCTCCGGTTTGCCGCGTAGCGCCTCACGCATGAAGTCGATCCACATGGGGAGGGCGGCATGGGCACCGGTCTCGCTTGCACCGAGCGGGCGAGGTGTATCGAAACCCACCCAGGAAACGGTGACTACCTCGGGATTGAAGCCAGCAAACCAGGCGTCACGCTGATCGTTGGTGGTGCCTGTTTTGCCTGCGAGGTCGTTGCGCCCGAGGACCAGGGCACGTCGGCCGGTACCAAAGCGAATGACATCCCGCATCATGGAGGTCATCAGAAAATCGGTTTGGGGGGAAATGATGCGCTCGGCATAGTGCACCTGATGCGGACCAAATTCATCACGCGGCAGGATGGGCGGCAGCATTAGTGTCGGGGCATCAGGTAGTTTCAACAGGATGGCCGGTACGGGCGGCTTCTCTGTGGAGTGTACGGGTGTTGGCGCTGTTTCGACATGTGTTGCGTTGCTGGTATCACCAAGTGACTCGCCGGTCTCAGGGTCGATACGGGCGGCATCGTCATTGGCCTGGCGTTCCAGGTCGTGGCTTGAGAGTAACTTCTTCTGTTCTGCGGCCTCTGCAGCCTCGGCGCAGCTATGGCAAATCCGGACAGGGCTGGCCACATCGACAAGTTTTTCATCGGGCCCCGTAACGGTATCGATGAGATAGGGTTGTATGAGGTAGCCCTTATTGGCAAAGACGGAGTAACCCCGTGCGAGTTCCAGTGGGGTGAGGGTGCCACTCCCGAGCGCCAGTGAGAGGTCGCGTGGCAGGTTGGCATTTTCAAGTCCGAAACGTCTGGCATAACGCAAGGCATAACCGATGCCTATCGAACGCAGTAATCGAATCGAGACCAGGTTGCGCGAGTTGATGAGGGCCTCGCGCAAGCGGGTTGGGCCATAAAATTGGCCGCTGTAGTTTTCAGGTCGCCAGGTGTCTTCCAGTCCAGGGGCATCGAATACCACCGGTGCATCATTAATGATGCTCGCGGCGGTAAAACCCTTGTCGATGGCAGCAGAGTAAATGAACGGTTTGAAACTTGAGCCTGGCTGACGCTTGGCCTGGGTGACGCGATTGAATTTGCTCTCGTAAAAATCATAGCCACCGATCAAGGCGCGAATTGCGCCGTCTTCGGGATTAAGTGAGATCAGCGCACCAGCGACCTGAGGCAACTGCGCCAGCCAGGAACACCCCTCCGAGCCGGGTGTGATGTAAATGATGTCACCCTCATGGAGTATTTGATGTGCATTTTGTGGCTCCGCTCCCATGGCCTGATCACTGATGTAACGGCGTGCCCAGTTGATTTGCGACCAGGGTAGGTAGGCGATGTTGCCCGCCGAGGTATAGGCATAGGCGTCATTGTCATCGACACTTAATACGATGGCGGGGAGCATATCAGCCGGGTGCGATAGCTTGCTGAGCAGGCTAATCCAGGCATCGCGTCCCTCCAGTATCTCCCCCTCTTCATCCTGTTCAACATGGGAGAGCAGGTCGACATGATTCAGGATGCCGCGATAACCATGACGCCGATCATATTCAAACAGGGCGTTACGTAGTGCCTCATTGGCTGCGCGCTGTTCCTTACTATCAACAGTGGTTACGACCTGATACCCCTCGGTGTAGATATCGTTGCCAAACTTCTCCAGCATCTCGCTACGCACCATCTCGGCGACATAGGGTGCATCAAGCTCGGAGTCGACTGAATGTACTGCGGCGTTATCGCGCTCCGCAGTTGCGGTCTGAAATTCCGCGTCCGTGATGTACTTCAGCTCCAGCATGCGCGAGAGAATGTAGTTACGGCGCAACAGGGCGCGTTGCGGATTTGCCACGGGGTTATAGGCCGAGGGTGCCTTGGGTAGGCCCGAAATCATGGCGAGTTGCGCAAGAGAGAGCTCGTTGATGTTCTTTCCGTAATAGATCTGCGAGGCCGCACCAAAGCCATAGGCGCGTTTGCCGAGATATATCTTATTCATATAGAGCTCAAGGATGTCCTCTTTGCTTAGCTCGGCCTCGATCTTGAGGGCCAACAGGATCTCATTGAACTTGCGCAAAAAGGTCTTTTCACGGCTGAGAAAGAAATTTCGCGCCACCTGCATGGTGATGGTGCTACCACCCTGGGCGCGCTCCCCGGTCTTGGCGAGGTAGTAAACCGCGCGGAGCAGACCCTGGAGGTCCACGCCGGGATGCTCAAAAAAGCGTGCGTCTTCGGCGGCAAGGATGGCGTGCACCAATTGAGGTGGGAACTCGTTGTAGTGCAGGGGGGTACGCTTCATCTGACCAAATTCGGCGATTAGGATCCTGTCCCGGGTGTAGACCCGTAGCGGGACCTGCAGATGGACATCCCGGAGCGACTCGATGTCGGGCAGGGTTACCCAGGTCCCGACCGTGATCAGGAGGACCAGGAGTGTGCCGCCACCGGCGATGCGGATGAGCCAGTGGCGGAGTTCTTTAGGGGTCATTTTTGTGGAGGGTTTCACGAGTTTTGGCTGCTTTGGGTGATGGCCGACGTTGAAAAGCGTACAAGAATAATAGGTATCAAAGACTACCACCAGACGCAGGGGACTGTATCACGATTCGTTTGTATTTATTGCTTGTATGACCTATAGTTGACTCTGGTACTTAATGTGTTTTAGATATAATCTCTATAACCTAATACAATTAAAGAACTTTTATGGCTCTCGCAGACCTATTTAAACCCAAGGCCCCATCGGTGTTGGGGCTGGATATCAGCTCCACTGCGGTCAAGCTATTGGAGCTTGGCAAGAGCGGTGAACGCCTTCGCGTTGAGAGTTATTCGGTCGAGCCACTACCCCCTAATTCTGTAATTGAGAAGAATATCTCCGATGTTGAGGCCGTAGGTGAGGCGGTCAAGCGTGCGGTGAAGCGTTCCGGCTCGCGTCTGAAACATGCTGCCGTGGCCGTGGCCGGTTCGGCGGTTATCACCAAGATGATCTCTATGCCCGCAAGCCTCAGTGAGGATGAGCTGGAGCAGCAGATTCAGCTTGAGGCCGATCAGTACATCCCTTATCCACTGGAAGAAGTAAACCTGGATTTTGAGGTCCTCGGCCCCTCAGAGAATGACCCCGAGCGTGTCGATGTCCTGTTGGCGGCCTCGCGCAGTGAGAACGTGGATGTGCGGGTGGCGGCCCTCGAATTTGCCGGACTGAAGGCACGAGTGGTGGATGTCGAGGCCTACGCAATGGAGAACGCCTGTACCCTGCTGGCCCCCAATCTGCAAGACCATGGAATCGATCAGACCATTGCCGTCATTGACGTGGGTGCCACCATGACCACCCTCAATGTGATGCATGACATGAAGACCATCTACACCCGCGAACAGGTGTTTGGCGGCAAGCAATTGACTGAGGAGATCCAGCGCCGTTATGGCCTGTCTTATGAAGAGGCGGGTATGGCCAAGCGCCAGGGTGGCCTCCCCGACAACTACCTGCCCGAGGTGCTGGAGCCCTTCAAGGAGGCGATGGTGCAGCAGGTAAGTCGTTCGCTCCAGTTCTTCTTTTCTTCCAGTCAGTATACATCGGTTGATCACATCATCCTGGCGGGTGGTAGTGCCATGATCAACGGCATCGACGAGATGATCGCTAACAAGCTTGGCGTCTATACCTCGGTGGCAAATCCGTTTGCGAACATGTTGATTGCTTCCCGTGTTAAGGCCCAGAGCCTGACCAATGATGCCCCGGCACTCATGATTGCCTGTGGGTTGGCCATGAGGAGCTTCGACTAATGGCCCGCATAAACCTTTTACCGTGGCGTGAAGAGCAGCGTAAAGAGGCCCAGCGCATGTTGTTGTCCATCACCGGCATGATGGCATTTTTTACCGTGCTGGTGATCGTCGCCTGGCACATCGAGGTCAATCGACAGATCGGCGAACAAAACCGGCGTAATCAGTATTTACAGTCGCAGATCACCGAGGTCGAGAAACAGATCACCGAGATTACCTCCCTCGAGAAGGAGAAGCGTAGCCTGCAAGAGCGCATCAAGGTTATCCAGCGCCTACAGCAAAATCGGCCAGAAGTTGTCCACCTGTTCGATGAGATCCCACGGTTACTGCCCGATGGGATGTATCTCACCCGAATCAAACAAAGTGGCAGTGATTTATTTATTGACGGTGTGGCGCAGTCCAATGCCCGCGTGTCGGCGTTTATGCGCAACATCGAGGAGTCTTCCTGGCTAAAAGAACCCACGCTAGACGTGATTAAAAAAGTTGAGAAGGCCAAGAATTCACCTCCGGGTGCGCGCGAGTTCTCGCTCAAGGCAATCCAGACCACACCGGAAGAAAAGGCCTCGGGATCGGCCAATAAGGTGGCAGTAAAACGATGAAGAATATCGACCTGAATAATCTTGATTTCGGCAACATGGGGGCGTGGCCCAACCCCGTGAAGATAGGCTTTATTGCCATCGTCGCCTTGTTAGTGCTGGTGGCCGGGTATTTTATTGATGTCTCTGGTCAGCTTAACAATCTGGATATGGCGAAGCGGCAGGAATTGAGTCTCAAGACTGATTTTGAAGACAAGCAGAGCAAGGCCGTGAATCTGGATGCCTATAAGCGCCAGATGCAGGAGATGCAGCAATCCTTCGGTGCCATGCTGCGGCAGTTGCCGCTCAAGACTGAGGTGGATGACCTGCTGGTAGATATCTCGCAATCAGGTTTATCGAGTGGGGTCGAGTTCACGCTCTTCAAACCGGGTCAGGAACAGATAGTGGATTTCTATGCCGAGCTGCCGATTCAAATGACGGTAGTTGGCAGTTATCACCAGTTTGGTGCCTTTGTGAGCGCCGTGGCAGCGTTACCGCGTATCGTGACACTGCACAACATTACCCTGTCTGAAAAGGACCATCAGATGAGTATGGAGGTGCAGGCGAAGACCTACCGTTATCTGGATCAGGAAGAGATACAAAAGCATCAGCGTGAGCAGAAGGCCAAGAAGCGCTAACGCGATCGGTATTGAAGAGAGCAGGCATGAAGGTAGAACACAACACTAACAAAAAAATAGCAGGCGGATCGCGCGCGACTTCTCTTGTCGCCGGTGTCGGCGTGCTGTTGCTGTTGGCGGGATGTAGCGCAGACTTTGGTGAGCTGGACTCATATATAAAGGAAGTAAAGGCCCGCCCTGGTGGTGCAATTCAGAAGCTGCCGGAGATCAAGCCTTACGAAACTTATGTCTACGCTGCACAAAAATTACGCGACCCCTTCTTACCGGTGCTGGAAGATGAAGGCAAGGCCAATGGCCTGGAGTCAAAGTTACGGCCTGATATGAACCGCAAGCGGGAGGCCCTGGAACAGTTCCCGCTGGATACGCTCAAGTTTGTAGGCAACCTGGAACGGGGTGGCACGCGTTGGGGGCTGATCTCCGCACCAGATAAATCGGTTTACCGTGTGCAAGTTGGCAATTACATAGGCAAGAATTACGGCAGGATACTGTCGATAACCGATACCACCATGAAGTTACTTGAAATAATTCCCAATGGCACCGGTGGTTGGATTGATCGCGAGGCGGCGCTGGCATTGACCAGCGAATGATCGGCGAGGAGAAGGACGTATGATGAAGCAAAAACAAATGCGATATGGTCTGCTGGTATTAGGAGCGCTGTTGTTCTCTAGCAGTGCCTTCGCCGAGAACACACTACGCAATATCTCATTTACCTCACTCCCCGGTGATCGGGTGCAACTGCGGCTTGAGTTGGACAGCCCCGCAAAAGAGCCCGGTAGTTTTACGATTGATAATCCTGCACGTATTGCCCTCGATTTCCCCGAGACCAAGAGTGGTCTGGAGAAAAAGACCGTCAACATTGGTGTGGGTGTGGCAAACAGTGTCACAGCAGTTGAGGCGAGTGGGCGTACCCGCGTCGTGGTCAACCTGGCCAAACTTGTTGGTTACAAGACCAGTGTTGAGGGTAATACCGTTATCGTTAGTATCGAAAACGCCGGGACGAGTAGCGCCAAGGCTACTGTCGCCACCGGTCGTAGCAAGGCCGGTACTGCAATGGGCGGGATCAGTAATGTAGATTTTCGACGCGGTAATAAGGGTGAGGGTCGGTTGATCGTTACGCTTACTGACCCGAACACCCCTGTTGATATGAGCAAGCGTGGTAACGAAGTTGTCCTCACACTACAAAATGTCAGCCTGCCAAAGAATCTTGAGCGTCGCCTCGATGTCATGGACTTTGCGACCCCGGTACGCACGGTCGATGCCTTCCAGAATGGTGCTGATGTGCGCATGGTACTCAACAATGAGGGCGAGTTTGACCATATCGCCTATCAGACCGACGACAAGTTTACAGTCGATATCAAGCCAATCACCAAGGAAAAGGCCGAAGAGACCCGCAAGAAATTTGCCTTCAAGGGCGAGCGCCTGTCGCTCAACTTTCAAAACATTGAAGTGCGTGCGGTGTTGCAGCTTATCGCTGACTTTACTGGCCTAAACATGGTCACCAGCGACGCCGTCAGCGGCAGCCTGACCCTGCGTTTGAAGAACGTCCCCTGGGATCAGGCACTCGATATCATCCTCAAGACCAAGGGTCTGGCCAAGCGCGAGGCCGGTAATGTACTCATGATTGGCCCAGCCTCGGAGATCGCCGCACAGGAAAAGGTGGAGTTTGAGGCGGCGCGTCAGAATTCCGAGTTGGCGCCGCTGCGCAGTGAGACCATTCAGGTGAATTATGCCAAGGCCTCCGAGCTGGCGGGCCTGATCAAGAGTGGTGATGCCAAGTCAAAGTCGAGCCTGTTGTCCGAGCGCGGTAGTCTGAGCATCGATCAGCGTACCAACAAGCTGCTGATCCAGGATACCAGTGACCGCATCGAGCAGATCCGCTCCCTGGTGGCCGAGCTGGATATCCCGATTCGGCAAGTACTCATCGAGTCGCGTATCGTTATCGCCAACGACAACTTCTCGAAGCAGCTGGGTGTGAAGTTCGGCGTCAGTGGTGTACAGCAAACCACCGATGGTGCGCTGGCCTATGGTGGTACCCAGAATTCGGTGGATACTACGATCACCAGTGCGCGTGACAATATAGTGAACAATGGCAACCCCTTCCCGGTGGGGCTGCCCGCGGGCGCGCCGAGCAATGACCGGATGAACACCAACCTACCGGTCATCGGCCCGATGGGTACCCT
>JAHEDA010000020.1 GCA_024641445.1 Gammaproteobacteria bacterium | reverse complement strand
CATCGAACGCAGCGTCATGCGTTACCTGCGCGAACACCCGGACTTCTTTGAGCAGCACCTTGAGCTACTCGCGGGTATGCACCTGCCCCATCGTGAGGGTCAAACCGTATCGTTGATCGAAAAACAGGTCTCGGTACTGCGCGATCAAAAAGACGAGCTACGTCGCAAACTTAATTTCATCATCAAGAATGCCGAGCATAACGATGACTTGCGTAATCGCATGGACGACCTGGTCCTGCACCTGCTCGACGCCAAGACCCTCGATGACGTATTCGACATCCTGCAACATCGACTCAAGCACGACTTTGAGGCCGACTATGTGGTGGTGAAACTCTTTAATTCCAATCACCCCGCCATGGCCAGCCACCCCGAGGCCCTGCACTGGCAGGCACCTGCCTTAAACGTGTTTGAAAAGGTCCTGCGTGGGCGCAAACCGGTATGCGGCCAATTCAAGCCGGCACAACTCCAGGCCCTGTTTACCGAAGGCGCCAACGAGATCGCCTCGGCCGCCCTGGTGCCGCTGGTCGAGAGCGATACCAGTACCCACAGCTATGGCATGCTCGCCATTGGTAGCCAACAAGCTGATCGCTTTCGCGCCGATATGGGTACCCAATTCCTCGCCCACCTTGGCAAGATCATCGCCCGCATCATCAAGAATCACTTCGGTTAACCTACGTGCAGGCCAGCGAGCATGAGTGGTTGGGTCGCTTCTTTGATAAACTCCAACACGAGCGCCGCGTCTCGCCGCATACCCATAGCAATTACCAACGCGACCTGAATAGCTTCATTCAATTTCTGGATGAACAGGCGATCGCCACCTGGACCGATGTACATGAGGCCCATGTGCGCAGTTATACCGCCAAGCGCCATCGCGGTGGACTCTCCGGCAAGAGCCTGCAACGCAGCCTCTCCGCCCTGCGCACCTTTTTTAATTTCCTGCTTGTAGAAAAGATTGTGCGAGGTAATCCCGCCCAAGGTGTGCGCGCGCCCAAGAGTGCGCGCAAGCTCCCCGGCACCCTTGACGTGGATCAGACCGCACGCCTGATGGATATTCCGGGTAATGACCCGCTTACGATCCGCGACCGCGCCATCATGGAGTTGTTCTACTCCTCGGGCCTGCGCCTGTCGGAGCTGGTCAACATTGACCTTGGCACCATCGACTTCAACGAGGCCATGCTGGACGTCACCGGCAAGGGCAACAAGACCCGGCGCCTGCCCATCGGGCGTCAGGCCATTACAGCCCTGCGTGAGTGGGTAAAGGTGCGCGGTCAGTATGCCGCGATTGAGGAAACCGCTTTGTTTGTGAGTCAGCGCGGCACCCGACTCTCACCCCGCAACATCCAGGAGCGCCTACGCAACTGGGCCATCAAGCAAGGTATCGACATCCATGTTCACCCACACATGTTGCGCCACTCTTTCGCCAGCCACATCCTGGAGTCCAGCGGTGACCTGCGTGCGGTGCAGGAGCTGCTCGGCCACGCCGATATCTCCACCACCCAGATCTACACCCACCTCGACTTTCAACACCTGGCCAAGGTCTACGACCAGGCACATCCACGGGCCAAGAAGAAACCCTGACGTGACAACTCAGCCCTAGCATGCGAAAGGGTGGGTCTAAGTATTGACTGTGAATGTAACGCGCCTACGAAATCCAATGTTAGGTTGCGGCAATATCATTCGTGAGGAAAATGCATCCCCCTGCCCTCAGTGACTCGCCAACTGATTGAGTTCATCGATTAGATTTTGTACCAACTGCCGACCCTGCGCGGACATCCCCTTGCACAACACCTCGGGATTGCGTTCGCCATCCACCAGCCGTTTCATACTGCCACCGAGCAGGCGCAGGTCACCCTGGGTGTTGGTCATCTGCTCCGCCATGAAGGCGACGGCCTGGAGTGCCTTGGCATCACCGGTGCAGGCGGCGTGGATCATCTGCGCCAGACCGGGCGCGGCCTGCGCAGGGTCGGCCTGCTGATTGAGGTCGGGCAGGGTAGCGGGGTCCTGTAGACCCTGCAGGATCGCTTGCAGGATGACGGTGTCTTCTTCATCGAGTCCATTTAATAAGGCCGCCTCGCGCCGCCCCGTCAACACCAGCTGGATGCGATCAACCAGTTCATTCCAGCCATTCTCGCGCGCCACCTTCAACATGGGCATTAACTGCTGGCGGGCCTCGGCGTTGGCGCAACCCATGACCACATGATGAATCAAGGCGGCGTGGGCGATGCGAATTTGTTCAATACGTTGCGGGAGCTGGGCCATGGTCTTCTTGCCTCTTTAGTTGTTGAGCAATTCTAGTGGTACGACAGGAATGGCGTCATTAAACCATTTTTTGCCACTCCCGCGCAGGTGTGATCCCGCGTGGCGCGGGTAATAACCAGAGATAATTATCTCCACCCGGCCTCACACTGACGACAATTCTACTGTACCGTCGCCACACATCCCTATCTCGATCACGGGTGAATTTGGCGAGGGCTGGGCTGACTTTTTTAGAATGGCTGCCATACTGAAAGGTGTCCACGAGGTTTTTTCATGCAGCTAACTCGCCATCAGGTCACCGATATCGCCACCGGCCAGCTCCTCCCGGCCGAGCCCCTATGGAAACGCGTGCCAACACGCAACGCCGAGGGCAGGATGTTGAGTGACTTTATGATGATCATCCCCAAGTTGCGCGAGAGCCCGGCGGAGATGATCCAGCGTATCGTGCATGAGATCGAGCTGGTACTTACCTACTATTCCAAGCAGGTGGTCTTTGCCGACCTCAATCTGAAGATCAATGTGCTATGGGTCTCGGTGCAACCCATTCCCGGCATCATCACAGAGGTCGCGGCGGCGATCCATCACCGCGTCCCCACCGCCAAGCTGGTCGCGCATAAGACCAGGACATAATTCTTCCTACGTGCTTAGACTGCGGGCTTGTTCGCGCGCGCCAATCTCGACAACACCACTCCGCTCACGGCCAGGGCCCACACCACCATGGGTCCGGCAGGGAAATCAAATAGTGCAGACCCCATCAGCCCCAGGGCGTAGGCGATTACACCAACAGCGTAAGCACCAAACACTGCTCGCTTGCCTTGCAGACGTCGCATGGACAGCGCCGGAACAATCAGCGTGGCAAATACCAGATAGACCCCCACCAGTTGCAGTGAGGCCGTGACACTGAGCGCAAACAAGATGTAGAACTTGAGGCGACTCGCGGGCCACCAGCGTCCAAACCACAACAGCAGGATCACGACATACAGGATCGCCACGGGGATCAGCTTGGCGTAGCTCACCCACAATATCTGACCACTGAGCAGGTCCTTCATCTGCTCGGCCCCATGCGGGTCATTCGACAAGAGGAGTAGTCCAGCCGTGGCTGCCAACACAAACACAATACCGATCAGGGCCTCCAGCACCTCACCAAACCGTCGTTCGAGTATGTGCAGGATCAAGGCGCCGCCCAGTGCGCTTGCGGTTGCCAGCACCTGCAGGGCCCAGCCCTTGGGTGAGAGATTTAACTGCATGGCAATGATCACACCCAGCGCGGCGATCTGGGCTATTGCCAGGTCCACAAAGATGATGCCGCGCTTTAATACCTCTCGCCCTAACGGGACATGGGTGGACACTACCAACACCCCCGCCAACAAGGCGGGGGCAAAGACTTCTATCGTAAAGAGAAAATCCGTGCTCACAAGGCCTCCTTGAGACGCCGTACTGTATCGTCGTACAGACTAAAGAGATCGACCGCCTGTTCATCACCGCCGACAGTGAAGGGAAGTGCGACCTCCTTGATCCCGGTTTGATTAACCAACCATTGCGATGGGCTGGCATCCTGATAGGCCGAATGAACTACGGCAACAACACCCTGCTTTTTCACTATCTGTAACACACTCGCAAGATGCTCGCTGCTCGGCGGTATCCCTGGCTTGTCCTCCAGTTCGGCCACGTCTTCAATGCCCAACCAGCGCAACAAGTAACCCCATGACCGATGCTGCGTCACGATTTTTTTGCCTCGCAGTGATTGCGCCGATGCCTCCCATCGCTGCAACGCAGCGCGCCAATCTTTGGCGAATTTTTCGTAACGTACCTGAATCGCGGCGGCATCTGGCTTGTCCAGCTCCTGCAAGCGCTTACTGAGCGCCGTCGCTACCAGAAGGATATTGCGCGGGTCGGTGACGATGTGAGGATTGCCATCCGCATGCAGGTCACCCATGGCGCGATCGACATGCGCGGGCTTGTCCATCATCTCCACATACTGCGCTGCCTCAAAGTTGCCAGCATTGCCGGGTTGCACGCGGTCATTACCGGCACGCTGCAACAGTACGGGTAACCAACCCACCTCCAGGCTGGCGCCATTGCAGACCAACAGGTCGGCATTGCGCAGTTTGGCGATGAGGCTTGGTCGCGCCTGAATGAAGTGCGGGTCTTGCAGGCCATTGGTGGCGTGATAGACCTCCACCGCATTACCGCCAAGCACCTCACTCAGGGCGGCCCACTCGGGCTCACACGCAAAGATTGAGAGCGCCGCATGTGCCGGCGCACTTAATATCAACGTCGCGATCGCGAAAGTAACATGTCGTTTCATATTCGTTGCTCCTAGTAGGTATGTGCGCCGTGGGCGCCGAGGCTTAAGACGTATTGCATCAGGACCTGGTTGTCGCTAGTCAGGTTTGAGTTGTCAATGCTGTATTGCAGGCGAATCTGGCTAAACTCTGTGCGCTTGTAATCAACCATCATGCTCTGGCGCGTGGCAATATGTCCTTGCGCATCCAGGCTTGTACCTGCGACACCGGCAGGTGTATTCGCCTGCACCTGATCCTGGCGTGCGCCCACACGCCAACGCGGCATGAACTGATACACCGCCTGCAGGTAACTACCCGACTGCATATCACTCACTGCGTAATCTGTACTTGAAATGGTATAAGTACCCCCCTCATGACGTTGCAGATATTCTGCCTGCAAGGTCAGATTACGCTCCGTGACATTGCCATTGGGTGCCCACTTCCAGACAAAATCCACACCGTCTACGCCCACACCGCCGGTAAAAAGTTCATTGGATGTATCGGTGACATGGGTCTTGCGCCCGGCGGCACTGCCGCGCAGTGCCGATAGCCCGAGCTGCCAGCTATTACTCGCGCCCACGTCGCCACCCATTACAAGGCGCGCCGTACTCGCACCGTTACCGTTTTGGGTGGCCCCGCCGAAGGGATAGCCATCACCTCGCATCATCTCCACACCAACCTCGGTATACAGATCGGTTGGCAATACCCAGCGCAGCTGCACGCCGTCGTCAGCATAGTTATTACCGAGGAGTGCGCGGTAGACCAGGGCAGTATCGGCAAAGGCCCAGGTGTGTGAATGCGTACTATTGAGATAACCAAAGTTCGACAGAAAATGGCCCGCCTTGACCCCCAGACCACCGGGCAATTGTGAGGCCTGAATAAAGGCCTCTTCCACCGTCACGGTATTCTCTGGTGAGAGTGAGGCGGTGAGGACTCCGGAGAACCAGTCATCCGCATTCGCACTCATCGAGATTTCACTCTCCCCCAACTTGAACCCCTGATCGCCAGGACCCGTCTCGGAGGCAAGGCTAAAACCGGGGATCGCATACTTGGTCGGGTCGCGGCTAAAACTACCGTAGGTCCCCGACAGGATCAGGGAGAGTGCGGGGTTATAACTGGAACTGGGTTGTTCCGCGGCTTGTACAAGCATGGGCACAGACGATACACCCGCGGCAAACACGCAGGCGTTGATAAAATACTTGTTCACTGAAAAAACTCCTATACATGAAATACACACGCGCACACCCACAACTGGGTGTGCATCACGGCCTATGCATCAGGAGTAAGCGGGGGGACCACGTGAGAGCGCCAGTGAGAAATCACGACGCGTGGGTAAAATATCGTTAACGACGGCGAGTCGGCTAAAGAGGTACCAAACCAGGGCCACCATGCCCAGGGTGGCCGTCGCCAACAGAGGAGCGTCTCCAATGGCGTGCAGACAGAGATTACACTCCACGCCCGGCTTGTGTTCACTCAATTGCTCTTCGTGGATCGCCAGCGCAGTCTGCCCTAACCAGACCAGGGCCAAGGCTGCAAGAACGGTGCGGAATTGAATGGACTTACGAAGCGCGTGCATGGGCCTGATTGTCAATGAACTGGCCACATATCACAAGGGATGGACCTCGCGTAGGAATTTCTTTGGATAACCCGCTGATCCAGCAACAATTTCAAGTGCCGGTGAAAAAGGCACCGGCTAGGGTTTTAAATACGCATAACCCTCTTTGCTTTGCAGCCGTGCCACCTCGGCAATCCCTGAGGCCACGATCTGTGCCTCATGGATGACCTTGCTCCTGGCGATATGACGCACGTTGAGGGTGTTGTTGCAGACACGAAATTCCACCCCCTTCGCCACCAGTGCAGCGACCTTGGTCTCGAATGAATCACCCTGCGAGGTTGTCGCCCCCTGTAATAAAAAATCCACGCCCTGATTGTGTGTCACCACCACAATGTGTGCCGCGGGTGTTGCCTGCAAATGAAAGCGGATGTTGTCCAGCACGGTATTGGCCCTGGCGGCCTCATCAATATGGTAGACATACTTTTCACCCTTGCCCATCGCAAGCGCGACCTCATGCGCAGGCACATAGACACGCAACATCACCACCAATAGCATCATCGCCACCGCGGCCGTACTCACCCACGCCAGCCTCCAACCCGCAAATCGAGCGTGTCTGGAAACGGTCTGACGTAACTGTTGCCGGATTCGGCCGTATAGGTGTGGCGGCAGCTTCTCTACTTGCACATGCTCGCGCAACAGTCTCTGATACTGACGCCGAACGTTATAGCGTTCTGCGCACGCTGGACAACTATTAACATGCGCATCCACCTGCATCTCTGTCTCGACATCGAGTTCACGATCGAGATAGGCATCTAATAGCGGTATGGCCTTGTCACAATTCATGTTTCGTATCCCCTGTCGATCTGCGGACGCAGGATGTCCTGGAGCGACTCGCGGGCACGCGATAGCCGCGACATCACCGTCCCCATGGGTAAATCGAGGATGGTGGCAATCTCTTTATAAGAGAGGTCTTCCATTTCGCGCAGCAGGATCACCTCGCGGAAATCATCCGGTAGAGATTGAATCGCCTCATTCACCAAACGCGAGAGTGTGGCCTGCTCGTGCAGGTACTCGGGGGTGTAATGATTCGCAGCGGGGTAGATTTCCGAGACCGCACCGTTCAACGGCGCCTCATCTTCATAACCATGGCCCTCACCCTCAGCCCGCTTGCGCTGGTGCCAGGTAAACCAGGTATTCCGCACGATCGTCATTAACCAGACCCGGGCATCCTGCCCCTTAAAGGAATGAAAATACTGCATCGCCCGCAAATAGACCTCCTGCACCAGGTCCTGCGCCTCCGCCTCGGACTTCGCCAGCCACTTGGCATATCCATAAGCCGACCCCAGATGCGGCAGCATCAGTTGCTCAAACCGTTTTTTCTCCCCCCGGTCCACTCCCACCCCTCTATTCCTTTTTATACCGTAAAATCTAACATTTATTCCCTGTCATGGCATTGGAATAAAAACGTGAGTACCTGAGTAGTAAGAGGGATACGCCACCGTCTCATCTAATCTGCGAGAAGACATGTATAAGGAAGTATTCATGCCACATAATGCCACTCTGTACCTGCGCCTGGCCGCAATGCTCACCTGCCTGGGTGGGCTCACCTACGCCTATGCCGACATTGCCACGCTGGACGACCCCACCACGGACGAGATTCAGCAACCCTTACTTGAGCGCTACAACGCCGCCATCAAACACGTACCCGATAAGGCCCAGAATTATTACAACCGGGGCGAGGTGTATTTCAAGCTGCATAACTTTGAGGCCGCTATCGACGACTTCACCCAGGCGATAAAACTCAATGACAAGTTTGGCGATGCCTATTTTGGTCGCGGCATGGCGCTGGGTCGGCTAGGACAGGTAGAGGCGGGTATCAAAGACATTGGCGCGTATATCGCGCAGCACCCCAACAGTTCGCTTGCCTACACCAAGCGCGGCGTACGCAAGATATGGATTGAAGATTTTGTTGGCGCCAAGGCCGACCTGGAACAGGCAATCAAGCTCGACCCCGCGAATGCCGAGGCCAACGATGACCTTGGGGTAATCTGTGCACGCGACGGTGATATCAAGCAGGCCCTCATGCACTTCACCCGCACCGTCACCCTCGACCCCACTTATCAAAAAGGTCATCACAATCTCGCCATGGCGCTCTATATCAATGGTCAGATGGCAGACGCGCTCGTGGCCATTAACAACGCACTCAAGCTGAGCCCCCACCAACGCGACAGTCTATTGTTAAAGGGTTCGATCCTGGAAGAACTCGGACGTATGGATGAGGCCAAGGCCGTGCGAGATGAGGCGGAGTTCGAGCCCAGCGGCAACTGGCATGAACATATCAGAGTTGAGTAAGACGAAGACCCTTAAGTTAGAGATGCTGTATCACTAAGGCCGCTCCCATTCCGCCACTGCGCCACTTACCTTTTTGAAGCTCGGGTGCGGCTCTATACGCGCAATCGTGTTGAGCTCCAGATATAAGTGCGGGGCTCGGCCCTTTAATTTTCCAAGCAGGTGTTTGAACTCATACTCGAGCTGCCCCTGCGTGACCAATAGCTTGCGGGTGATCCGCCTGTTGGCGATCTTGCTACGGTCAAACTGATAACCCCGCCGCTCGGCCTCTGCCACTACCGCGCGAAGATAACTCGCAATGGCCCCAACCGGGTTGCCAGTCGCCTTGAAACGCTCCAGTTGGGGATGGTTTTTGTAACCCTTGGTCTTACCGAGCAAGACCTTCTGCGCCAACAGCCCTTCGCGCCAGAGGGCGACCAGGCCCTTGGCATCGAGGTTGACGGGATGGAGAGACCAGAGACGCATAAGGCAGATAGATTATTGATTCACGCGAAACACGGCATTGTGTCCCTGAATTTTAGGACATTTTCTCTATTTGCCCCACATGCACGCAACGAATCAAGCCGACCTTCAGCTTATGCGCCTGATAAATAATCTTGTCGCGATGGATTACCATGCCATCGGCAATGCCTATAACCACTGGCATGGTGAGGGCGCGCTTGACCAGGCCCTGATACGGATGGAGCTGCATTCCGGAAGTACCCGGTCGCTATACGAGGCACGCGCAATAAAGGGGCAGGTTGGATTTGAGCCCAGCGATAATTGACGTGGACCTAATTTAAGGATGACTAAGTGGCACCGACATCATGTGGCCTTACCGCTTTGCCGCATGCTTATGGTAGCAAGCACCTGAATTTTCCTGTCTAAATTTTCTCGTAGCTGGAACTTGCATTAAGCTAGAGTGACTAAACAGATGCTGATCGCCAAATGGTTGGCATTAATTATCCTGTTCTTGTCCATCCCTCCATTTATGTTAGTAACTAACCCGATAAGGATCCACAATGAAATCGAATACTGCTAAACGGTTTTATTCCGTTATCACCCTCCTGACCTTTTCGCTTGCTGCACCGCTCATCGCAATGGCCGATGAATCCCAGGAAATTCACATTGATATCCCCGTTAAGTTGAAAGAGGCCAAGGTTGTTTACAATATGGACCATGCAGCCTTCAGCGGTGACGCGCCGGTTGGGCTTGCTCATATGACACTCATGAACGAGCGATTCAAGCAGATCGGCACCAAGGCACAAATTTCCGGTATTTTTCATGGTGATGCTGGATATATGCTCTTAAACGATGAGGCCTACAACAAGGTACGAAAGACCAAAACCGGCAATCCCTATAAAACAACTATCGAAAACCTGATCGCAAAAGGTGTGAATATTGAAGCGTGTGCCCTCACCATGAAGGGAAATAAATGGACTAATGCCAACCTCTTACATGGGGTAAAGGTTAACTCAGGTGCCGATGGACGTATCGTAGAACTTGAGCAACAAGGTTACGCCATGTTGCAACCCTGATGCGATAGGCGCCAGACAACCCGCGCAATGCGGGTTGTTTTATCTTTAACCAAAATAATGCAATGAATAATAACCAGCATGTGAAATGGTAAACGCATGAATCCTCCGACTCCTGTCGCAATGGTTTAAATACATACGACAAATAGCTGCTTTGGCAATCTCGGCAAGGCGATTTACTGACCCCACCCACAACTTATTCCACATTGAGTAGTCAATATCGCATCGAAGACGATTTTTCAATTACAACAAGGCTACCTTTTATGAAGTTACATTGTATGGCTTGTCGGTGATGTGACAACACATGGTCACACATGCTCGACATCACTCTAAATCCGCCATTCTTGACTGCGATCAATGACTCCCATAAAAGCATCGCCCACAGTGCCATTATTCACACTCAGTTAGCCCTTCAGGAGCCCCGAGCATGAGCATACAGACGGATTTGCAAACCACCATCACTGACATGGTGCAAAAGGGCAAGGGCATCCTGGCCGCCGACGAAAGCGCACCGACCATCGCCAAGCGTTTTCAGGCCGTCAAGGTGGAATCCACCGAGGAGAATCGTCGCTTCTGGCGCAGCCAGATGATTACCACCCCCAACCTGGGTGATTACATCAGCGGCATCATCTTATTTGAAGAGACATTGATCCAGAAAGATGACAAGGGTCGGCTACTCCCGCAGGTAGCGGAGCAACAGGGCATCGTGCCGGGAATAAAAGTTGATAAGGGCAAGATCCCGCTGGTGAATACTACGGGCGACATGATCACCCAGGGACTCGACGGTCTGGCCGAACGCTTGAAGGGTTATAAAGAACAGGGCGCGCGCTTTGCAAAGTGGCGTGAAGTGTATCCGATTGAGACGCACATACCATCGCGCTTGGCGATTGAGGCCAATGCCGAGGTGCTCGCGCGTTATGCGGCGATCTGTCAGTCCGTGGGCATTGTGCCGATCGTAGAGCCCGAGGTGTTGATTGACGGCGACCACACGATCGAGCGTGCGGCCGAGGTGATCGAGGCCGTGCAACACGCGGTCTATCACGCCCTGCACCGCTATGGTGTGACCCTCGAATACACCTTGCTCAAACCCAGCATGGTCACGCCAGGCAAGGCTCACGCCACCAAGGCCAGTCCCGCGCAGGTCGCAGAGCAAACCATCAAGGTACTCCGTCGCAGCGTTCCCGCCGCTGTGCCGAGCATTAACTTTTTATCGGGTGGGCAGACGGATGAAGAGGCTACCGCCAATCTCAATGCAATGAACGCCGGTGCCGCGCAACCCTGGGAGTTATCATTCTCCTACGGTCGCGCGTTACAACAACCCGCGCTACATGCCTGGTTGGGTAAACAGGAAAATGCCACCGCCGCACAACAGGCGCTTCTTAAACGCGCCCGCCTAAATGGAGCGGCACGTTATGGCAAATACGAGACCAACATGGAGAAGGAGTAATCACATGGCGTTACTTACTTCGCCATAAGCGTTACAGTGGACAAAACGTGTCAACGTCATCACCCTGGATTTTTCAAAGCTGGTCTGGCCCAATACAATCGGTCTACCCCCCCGCATTTTATCGTCCGTACTGCAAAATAATCTTTCCAATACCTTGACTCTGGAGCAGGGTCTAGGGGCTATGCTTTGCACACTGTAACGTGCTGTGAGGCCAAACCATGCAGAAGACTCCCGGACTACCCCTCATCGGTGGACTCATCGCCGGTATCGTCGCCTCCCTGTGCTGCGTCGGACCGCTGGTACTCCTGCTGCTAGGCGTAAGCGGCGCGTGGATCGGCAACCTCGCCGCACTTGAACCCTATCGGCCGTATTTTCTTGCCGTGGCGGTGGGCGTAATGGTCGTTGCCTACCCCAGGATCTACCCCAAGCATGCCTGCGAAGACGGCAAGATTTGCGCCACCACGCCCGTGCGCCGCAGTTACAAGATTGGTTTCTGGTTGGTGTCGGCGGTAATCCTGGCATCCGCCGTGAGTCCCTATATGTTGGTTTGGTTCTATTGATTATTAATTGAGGTGTTTATGAAAAAACTAGCGTTAGCCCTTTTACTGAGCGCCGTATCTATCAGCGTCCTTGCCGCCGAGAAGACCGTGCAGTTGCAGGTTGAGAATATGACCTGCCCGGCCTGTCCCATTACGGTGAAGAAGAGCCTGCAAAAAGTCAGTGGCGTAAAATCTGCCACCGTTGATTTGGACAGCAAGACCGCGACCGTCGTATTCGACGACAGCACCGCCACCCCGCAACAATTGACCGATGCCACCAAAAATGCTGGCTATCCCTCTAGCGTGAAATAAGGCAATGGTGATGACCAAGGACGTTATCCTCGAATCCGCCCTCACCTGCCCACACTGTGGTCACAGCAAGACCGAGACCATGCCAACAGATGCCTGCCAGTGGTTTTATGAGTGCGAGAGTTGCCATGCACTGTTAAAACCCAAGGCGGGTGACTGTTGTGTGTTTTGTTCGTATGGCACCGTACCGTGCCCACCGATTCAACTGGAAGGCAAGGGCGGGAGCTGTAGCGCCTCGTGTTGCAGTTAGTTATTTCGCAAACAGACGTGAGATATCTTTAAACGCCTTGAACTCCAGCGCGTTGCCGAAGGGGTCGAGAAAGAACATCGTCGCCTGCTCACCCACCTCGCCCTTGAAGCGGATGTAGGGCTCGATGACGAATTTTATCTCGGCCTTGCGCAGACGCTCGGCAAGTTGTTCCCATTCCGGCATTGGCAACACCACGCCGAAGTGTGGCACCGGGACCGCGTGACCATCTACTGGATTGTGATGCACAACACCGCTTCGCGCAGGCGCGAGGTGCGCCACAACCTGGTGGCCATACAGATTGAAATCCACCCAGTCCTCGGCGCTGCGTCCCTCGGCACAACCGAGCAAGTCGCCATAGAAGCGACGCGCCTCGGCGAGGTTGCTGACGGGGAAGGCAAGGTGAAAGGGGTGCATGCGACTATCTTAGCGCAAACAAAAAGCCCGGCAGTGCCAAGCTTTCATCTGCCTGACCTGACCATCCCATATATTTATCAATGAATACAGTGGGTTGGTTACATCCAAAAATAAAATCACCGCCCCACTTGAAAGTTCTCAAAACGTTCTCTACAGTAGAGAACATATGGAGAACGTTTTTATGCTTACTTCCCTCGAAACCCGCATGCTCACGTTTATTCGTGAGTACATCGCCCAACACGGTGAAGGCCCAACCATGACCGAGATTGGCGAGGCACTGGGGATTCAGTCCAAGGGTACCGTGCACCGTTACGTGCAGGGCCTGCGGCAGAAGGGCAAGTTGGAGCACACCGAACGTGGCTGGCGCAGTATCCGTCTCAGTAACAACCCACTGAGCAACGCAACCCTCCCGTTACTGGGACGGATTGCTGCAGGCCACCCTATTGAGGCCATCCCCGATCAGGAGGAGGTCAATCTGCTCGACATGTTTGTCGGGCAGAATCGCTACGCCCTACAGGTAAAGGGCGAGTCCATGGTGGGCGTCGGCATCCTCGACGGCGACATCGTCATCATCGAGCCACGCACCCGCGCCGAGTACGGCGACATCGTCGTTGCCCTCATCGATGAGGAAGAGGCCACCCTCAAACGCTACAAACCCCTGCGCGACGGCCGCATCGAACTCAAACCCGAAAACCCCGAGATGAAACCCATGGTCTTCGACGGCCATCGTGTGCGCGTGCAGGGTGTTCTGGTCGGGCAACTGCGCAGCTACGGCTAGCAATACACCACCCGAGTTATCCGGCGTATGAGTGTTCACGGCTCAGTCTTTTTCGCCACCTCTCGCAACGGCCTTGTGCAATATATCGATAGAGCGAGGTAGTCAGCATGTCAAATACGACGAATATCATGTGGGAACGCGCGATCATCCTGGTCGATATGAACGCCTTCTTTGCCTCGGTCGAGCAATTCGACCGCCCCGAGTGGCGCGGTCGCCCGGTGGCCGTCACCAACGGTGAACAGGGTACCTGCATCATCACCAGCTCTTATGAGGCGCGTGCCTATGGCGTGAAGACCGGCATGCGCCTGAATCGCGCCCGCGAACTCTGTCCCGATCTCATTCAGTGCCCGGCGCGGCCTGAGCGCTACGCCGAGGTCTCTACCAACATCATGTTTGCCCTGCAGGACATCACGCCGGATATCGAGGTTTTTTCCGTCGATGAGGCCTTTCTGGATGTAACACTCTGTCAGAAACTATATGGTTCACCCGAACGCATCGCACAGATGGCCAAGGAAAAGGTCTTTGAGGTCTCTGGCATACTCTGTTCCGTCGGTGTAAGCGGTGACAAGACCACCGCTAAATACGCTGCAAAACTCAACAAGCCCAACGGCCTCACCGTGATCCCGCCGTGGGAGTCAAGGGAACGTCTACGACAGGTGCCGGTCACTGAACTCTGTGGCATCGCTGAAGGTATTGGTCGCTTTCTAACCGAGCGTGGCGTGTACACCTGTGGTGATATGGAGAAACTCCCTATCGGTGCCCTTGCGCAACGCTTTGGTAACCCTGGCCGCCGCATCTGGCACATGTGCCAGGGCCTCGACCCAAGCAAGGTGAAAACTCACGTCGAACCGCCTAAAACGATTGGTCACGGCAAGGTATTACCACCCAACACGCGCACACGCGATACGCTCATGGTCTATTTACTGCACATGAGCGAGAAGGTCGGTACACGCCTGCGTCGTAATCAGATGCAGGCACGCAGCTTCTGGATTGGGCTCCTCGGTGATGACTGGATCGGTGCCAAACTACAAACCACGCTACCCACCGATGATGGCAACGCGATCTTTATGTTGTGCCTGCAAGTACTACGCACCCAATGGCGCGGAGAAGGCATAAGACAGGTACAGGTCACCGCACTCGACCCACACATGGCACAGCAACAACTGGAGTTATTCAGTGAACCCACCCTGTCGCGCCATTCCAATCGCGCTATGGATGCGATCAATCGTCGCTACGGTGAGTTTGCCCTGGCGCCCGCACGACTGTTACATCGATCCAAGATGCCAAATGTGATCGCCCCCGCCTGGAAACCCTTTGGGCATCGCCAGACAATCGATACACCATCGGGACGGCTGCAAAAGTAACGCCGTCGTGACAATTAGCAGGCCGTGCCACAGCAACTCGCGGTTGTAGAATTTGTGACCGCCGATGACTCACACCAAACTGGAAACCTTAACTGCAAATTATGTGCGGCGGTGTCTATTACACTCACAACGGTCAGGATGTGCGGGTCTACTTCCCCAACCCCAAGGCTACTCTGCCGGTCAAAAAAAAAGGCGGTACCATTGAATTAATGCCCTGGGGACGACGCAAGGAACAGGCCGGCGTTCTACCCCTTGGCGGCTGGGCCAGACTGGACTCCATCTACGCCGGACGCTGGGATCGGTTTTTTCCTGTACCCGTTAAATTGGATATCAAGAGTTTTATGGAAAAGGATATCGAGGGGCACAGTCATTGGTTTGACCTGACCCGAGGCCAATACATCCAGGGTTTGCTGGCGCGAGAAAAACACGAGCAACGTATCTACGTCGTCACCATTACACCTGAACTCGCTGAGGCCGTGCATGACCGCTGGCCACGTATTGTTAGTGCTACACCCGGATTTTGAACTCACGCTATGGCGTGAGTTAATGTGTCTTGTCTTTCAGACTACGTCGTCAGGCGTCGGTAGATATCTGAAACCTTCAGCGGTAACTTCGCGACCTCATCGATCACAGTAAACCCGGCAGGGCCATACATGTGCGGCAGGTAATCGCGGGCCTCACGGTCGATGGTGATGCAGTAGGGGTGAATGCCGGAGCGGCGGGACTCGATCAACGCGCGGCGGGTATCTTCGATGCCATACTCCCCTCGATAGTTGTCGTAATCATCGGGTTTTCCATCAGAGAGGGTAATGAGGATACGGGTCTTGGCATCGACATCATTGAGGATCTTGCTGAGGTGGCGAATGGCAAAGCCCATGCGAGTGTAGTCTTTCGGCTGGATGCCACTAATACGGGCGCGGACCTCGGCGGTATAAGGCTCGTCGAATTGCTTAATGCGATAGATCTCGCAGCGCTTGCGCGCCATACCAGAAAAACCGTAGATGGCATAACGATCGCCCAGTGTCTCCAAGGTCTCAGCCAACAATAATAGCGATTCGCGCTCGGCGTCATTGATCCAGCCCTTGGTAGAACCACTCATATCGACCATGAAGCAAACGGCAATGTTGCGTTCGGTGCGCTGCATACGCAGAAACAGGCGGTCGGTCATCTCGCTGCCGTCGCGTGCATCGGCCAGGGCCTCAACCAAGGCATCGATATCCACCCCGTCACCATGGACCTGACGCTTAAGCATGCGGTCTTCGTCGCGCATAGCCTCAAAGGTCTTGTGCAAGTGTTTGAGCAAACCGCTGTACTTGCGTAGGGTCTCTTGCCCGAACCCGTCGTGAATCGGTTTAACCTCAGTCTCGCGCACCGCACACCAGTTTTTCCGATAGTGCTGACGGCGAAAGTCCCATTCATTATAGAGAAAGGCCCCCTCTTCGTGATAAGTACCCTTCCACACGTCCTCGGGGTCGAGTTGGCGCTCCTGCATCAGGGCGGGGTCGTATTCGCCATCACCGGCGGGGACGAGATAGTCATCGG
>JAHEDA010000246.1 GCA_024641445.1 Gammaproteobacteria bacterium | reverse complement strand
ACACCCTGCGTATCTTGAAGGAAGATGGGGCGGAAGAAATCGGTGGTGTCATGCACTGTTTTGTCGAGGACTGGGAGACGGCCAAGCGGGCCATGGATCTGAATTTTTATATCTCATTCTCCGGTATTGTCACCTTCAAGACAGCGACAAGCTTGCATGAGGTCGCTCGAAAGGTCCCCGCCGAGCGTATGTTGGTGGAGACCGACTCGCCTTATCTCGCACCCGTCCCTTTCCGAGGAAAAAGCAATCAGCCCGCCTATGTGCGTAATGTAGCCCTTCATCTCGCAGAGCTTCGTGGTACTTCTTTTGAAGAAGTGGCTGCGGTGACGACGAATAATTACTTTAAGTTGTTTGGTGATCCAGCCGAAAACAATTAAAGAAACCCTTCACGTCGCGGTAGCCAGGGATATATTCACACCATGTGGTGGCAAAAAAAACTCAAACCTATCGCCCTCGGCCTTAGCCTGCTAGCCCTATTTCTGTGGTTTGAAATTACCGATGTTGAAGAATTGGCTAACGTGCGTCAACGCCTCGAATTATTGGCCTACGATGTACGCCTACGCCTGACCATGGATACCGACGTCAAACAGGACAAGCGAATCACAATTGTTGATATTGATGAAAAGAGCCTGCGTGAGGAGGGTCGCTGGCCCTGGTCACGCAGCAAGATGGCAAGCCTCCTGGAAAATCTGCATAAGGCGGGTGCCGTAGTCATTGCCATTGATGTGATTTTTTCCGAGGCCGAGCGCAATGAAGCGCGCCAGATCTTTGAGCAGCTCAGACCCGAACTATCAGCCGAAACCGGTCTGTTGACGAGGCTTGAGCAACGATTGGATGAGTTTGATAGTGATCAACGTTTTGCCCGTAGCCTACACGATAAAGATGTTGTCCTTGGTTATATCTTCCACCGTGAGTCCATCGAACCAGTTGGTCTGCTGCCAAGACCGCTGCAATTGGACAATAAAAAGCAGATTCTCAACACAACCATGTTGAGTATGGGCAGTTATACTGCCAACCTGCCGGTCCTGCAAAAGGCCGCACGTTATGCTGGATTCTTTTCCATTGGTACCGACCCGGATGGCATTATTCGTCGCGTCCCCCTGGTAATTCGCTATAAAAATGAGATATATCCCTCGCTGGCGTTGGAGACAGTGCGACTGTTTCAACTTGTCGATAAGGTGCAGATTTTTACCGAACGCATCGGTAGTGCGGAGAATATTACGGGTATCTCACTCCTGCCGGGTCAGATCATTCGTACCGATGGCGAGGGTAGGGCAATCATCCCGTTTCGAGGTCCCTTCAAGAGTTTTCCATACATATCGGCGACAGATGTCCTCAATAACAATTATGCGCCGGGGACATTCGAGAATACGATCGTGCTCGTAGGTACGACAGCGGAGGGCCTATTCGATCTGCGTGCTGTACCAATGCAAAGCGTCTATCCCGGGGTTGAAGTGCATGCCAACTTGATCGCAGGCATGCTGGATAATCGATTCCCCGTCGAACCGCCTTGGGCGCGTGGCGCCAATTTTATTTTGATGCTCTTCAGCGGCATTGTGGTGGTAATGGTCTTGCCAATGATCAGCCCGCTACTCCAGATTGTCGTGACACTACTGATTAGTATCTGTCTGCTTAGCTTTAATGTCTGGTTATGGACGGTACAGGGTTATGTCGTTGCCGTCGCGATCCCATTATTGATGATCTTTACCCTGGCCATGGCAAATCTTGGTTATGGATTTCTATTCGAGGCCAAGGCCCGTCGTTTTCTGAAACATATGTTTGGTCAATACGTCCCGCCGGAGTTGGTGGAGGTGATGAGCGATAACCCGAGCGGATATGGTTTTGAAGGTGACACACGCGAGATGAGCGTGCTCTTTGCCGATATCGTTGGCTTTACCACCTTATCTGAACAGCTCAGCGCCGCGGAGGTAAAACGATTTCTGAATCGCTTTTTTACGCCGATGACGGCGGTAATCTTCAAGCATCGTGGCACCATCGATAAGTACGTGGGTGATATGGTGATGGCGTTCTGGGGCGCCCCCCTGACCGACCCAGAACATGCCCTGCACGCAGTGGATGCGGCTCTGAATATGATAACCACCACAGAAAAACTTAAACTGGAATTTGCACGCGAAGGCCTCCCCAATATCGATATTTGTGTTGGTATCAATACCGGGATGATGAATGTCGGAGATATGGGCTCGGAGTATCGGCGCGCCTATACCGTTTTGGGGGATGCCGTAAACCTCGCCTCCCGCCTGGAGGCGTCGAGCCGATACTATGGCGTCAGCCTGGTGATCGGTCAAAACACCTACCAGGCGATAAAGGGGCGGTATCTCTGCCGAACGCTTGATCTGGTGAAGGTAAAGGGAAAACAAGAACCGGTATGGGTATATGAGCCGATATGCCCCCTGGAACGAGCTGACACCGCAAGCCGAGAAGAGGTAGAGGCTATCGATGCGATGCTTGAGTGCTATCGCAGCCAACAATGGAACGAGGCATTGGCGCATATAGATGCGCTAATCACCCGCCATGGCGAATGCAAGCTGTACCATATTTATAGAGACCGCATTACCTTCCTTGAGAATAACCCACCAGGGCAAGACTGGGATGGGTCATTTGAGCGGCGCAGCAAGTGACGCGGTGTTGTAACGATATGTGTTTAGGTATCTTTAATTATTGCGAGACGACAAAGGCTCCTTGCGCCGAGAGGGCCGGTCCAGCGGTTGAATGGACATCAAAACCACCGGCGATGGCATTGGCATTGGTGCCGGTAAAGACGCCTGTCATCGTGCCGGCAAGCGGGTCACCCGAGTTCACGCTGCCGCCGGTGATCGCGAGATTCAGATTTGAACCATTCACCCCAACGTTCCCAGCGCCACTACCGGCAAAGTTAACACTCCAGGTGTTTGAACTATTCGTTGTAAAGTTCATAGAGCCGCTTATGCTCCCAGTGCCAAAGTTGACATTGGCGCTCATGCTAAAACCCGACATCCCGACCTGTGTGCCATCCGTGATCGTCCCTCCACCGACGGCACCTATAACATTGCTATAGACAGCGGTTCCAGACGTCGGCATTAGCTGGGTGGGTGTGGCACTCGCCCAATAAACTGGTTTATCGACGGTTTGCTGCTGCATGGTACCCGCAGCGGCGTCATAGGTTTGCAGTATTGCACCTGAGCCCCATGCTCCCCAATCGGCCGTATGGATGCTGTCGATTGCAGCGTGGCCACTAGCGGTGACCGTGGCATTTCCCTGCATTAGCACATATTTCGCAGAGGTGTCTGTATAGGCGGGGTCGCTACTGCTCAGGCCATTATCGGTAAAGACCGGAGAACCACCATTGCCAAGGGTGGCCTTGCCACGTATCCCATCGAAGGTATTTTGTGTCGACGGGGCAGCAAACATTGCAATACCTGTTTGTTCCAGCTTGAGGATGCCACCGAGATTGGCGGCCCCATCCTGTAGTAGAGAATCATTCATCTGTGGCAGGGTGCCCGCCAGTTTATCTTGCGCGGGGGGAGTCCCCTTACTGGTTTGATCAGCCTTCGCCGGGGCAGTAATTGCGGGTTGCTGGTTTATGATCACGGCGGGGGCCTGTAAGAGACCGACAGGTGCGACATTAATTGCCGGTGTGTAGGCAAAATTAAAATCCGCTCCCATGCCAAGGTCTACCTTTCCCTTTTCATTTGAGACCGTTACACCACCATGCCATACCCCCACATATAGACCATCGCTGGCGATGACGGCCTCGTAGTGCGTGCCGCGAACACCAATGGTCGCCAGACTCGACTGCACCTTGTATTTTTCCTTGCCAATGGCGCCAGTAATGGTACGAAAGCCACCCTTCAACAGCGTCAGGACACTGCTTTCATTCGGTGCCTTTTTGTGTTTGGCGTCATATTGATATTGGTTGATGCGAAGCTCGGTATCCGGTCGGAGTGAAATCACTGCACCATCGATGAACCTGACCTGTGCCTGCGCCGTATTTCCGGTGACGAGGGTCTCGCCAGGATAGACTTTCGAGCGCCGCTCAAGTATGCGGCGTTCCTGCTTGGCATCCAATGCAAAAAAGTTTCCCGCGGCGACAATGACAATGCCCGCTACAGAATCGTCCGCCGCGCTCGCCTGGGCCGCGACGATGATGCTGAGCAGCAGGCTCGCCAGTATCTGTGTTATCTGAGGGGTCGTTGATACTCTTCGCATCGTACATTCTCCTGGTGGCGCCTGAAAACCAAACTGCTGGACAGTCTAGGTACGAACCACCGTGCTAGTGCAGGTACTGAGGGTATCGGCCGCAAGACGGCCGCACTAAATATCTGCCTACTTTATGTGAAGCCCATCACACTGAGAGAATGGTAAATATATGCTACAAATCAATAAGATATAGTGATACCGCTGGCTAACTGCCAGCGCCCAT
>JAHEDA010000245.1 GCA_024641445.1 Gammaproteobacteria bacterium | reverse complement strand
CCATGGGCGCCATGTCCTCCAAGTACAACGACAAGCCGACGACCGCATCGCGGGCCTTCGATGCCAATCGCGATGGCTTTGTCATCTCCGGTGGTGGTGGTGTGTTGGTACTTGAAGAGCTGGAACATGCCAAGGCCCGTGGCGCCAGGATTTATGCCGAGTTAGTTGGTTATGGAGCCACCTCCGATGGTTTCGATATGGTCCAACCCTCCGGTGAGGGGGCGGTGCGTTGTATGCAGCAGGCCTTGGCTACTACGGGTGCCAAGGTGGATTACATCAATGCCCACGGTACGAGCACCCCCGTCGGTGATATCCGAGAACTGGAGGCAATCAAAGAGGTATTCGGTAATGAGTTACCGTATATTGCCTCAACAAAATCACTAACCGGACACTCACTCGGTGCCGCCGGGGTAAATGAGGCCATTTATTCATTGCTCATGCTGGAGGCAGGTTTTGTTGCTCCCTCTATCAATATCGAGCAGCTCGATCCTGGCGCGGAAGGTTTCCCTATCGTACGTCAGACTACCGAGGCGACCCTGAATTGTGTAATGTCTAACAGCTTTGGTTTTGGTGGCACGAACGCGACCCTGATCTTCAGCCGTCTATAAGCTGATCCGCTTTCCTTGATTTCACTACCCGACTACAGACGGGTGGTAATTGCAGGCGTGGCACACTAAAGTGCTAACTTGTGACCTGGGGGGTATTGTGCGGATACGGCTTTGTTTCTTTTTATGTTTATTCTCCTGTTTTCCTGTAATCACACAGGCGGCCTTGCCGCTTGATCTGATCCACCTACCACGAAATTTCTCTATCGAAATATATACGAATGAAGTGCCTGGCGCGCGATCTCTTGCTGTAGGTCATAAAGGGACCGTCTTCGTCGGTACACGCAAGGAAGGCGATGGCCGTGTCTATGCAGTTGTTGATGCAGGGGCAGAGGGTCGCAGGGTCTTCGTGATCGCCCGTGGACTGGACATGCCAAACGGTGTTGCGTTTCGTGATGGCGCACTGTATGTGGCGGAATCACATCGTATTCTGCGTTTTGACAACATCGAGTCTCATCTCACCACCCCACCCGCACCTGTAGTCGTGAGTGAGGATTTTCCGCCAAGCGCAGTACATGGTTGGAAGTTCATCCGCTTCGGGCCGGATGGAAAACTCTACATTCCCATTGGTGCCCCCTGCAATGTCTGTCAGCAATATGGCTATGCCCTGATTACGCGCATGAACGCCGATGGTACGCAGCATGAAGTGTATGCAGAGGGCGTGCGCAATACGGTCGGTTTTGACTGGCAGCCAATGACACAGGCTCTGTGGTTTACCGAGAATGGTCGCGACATGCTGGGTGACGACGTACCCGCAGATGAGTTGAATACTGCATCAGGTGCGGGACTACACTTTGGTTTTCCCTATTGTCACGCAGGTGATATACCCGACCCCGAGTTTGGTAAATTGTTTCCATGCAATGTTTATCAACCACCCGCACTCAAGCTGGGTGCACACGTAGCACCACTGGGGATGCGTTTCTACACCGGCATGATGTTCCCGCCGGAATATAAAAATCAAATCTTCATCGCCGAACATGGTTCCTGGAATCGTAGCCAGAAGGTGGGCTATCGCGTGACACGGGTTAGGCTCAAGGATAACAAGGCAATTGAGTATGAACCCTTCGCAGAGGGCTGGTTACAGGGCGAGGCATTCTGGGGGCGTCCGGTGGATCTGCTAGTCATGTCAGATGGTGCCATGCTGGTATCAGACGATTATGCAGGTGCGATATATCGAATACGGTATAATCCACCTACACTACTGATGCCGGAAAATTTGCCTCCCCCCCATGCCGAGTGAACCGATCCTCTTTGCCGTCTTTCTGATCTTTACCGGGGCGGCAGTAATCGCCACGCTGGCCTTGTATGCGCGGCAATCCATGCTGGTAGCCTATATCCTGATTGGGGTAATTCTCGGCCCTTGGGGTACTGGCCTGGTGCCGGATGCGACCGTAATCAGTGAAATTGCCAATGTCGGGATCATGTTCCTGTTGTTCCTATTGGGCATGGACCTTGATTCTCACAGTCTTACACGAATGCTTGGCAAGAGTCTGTGGGTAACAATAATTAGCTCATTGGTATTTTTCGCGGCGGGCTATTGGGTTGCGCTGGATTTTTCATACTCAACAGTGGACGCCATACTGATCGGCGTCACGATGATGTTTTCAAGCACTATCCTTGGTCTAAAACTTCTACCAACTACGATCCTGCATCACAAACACATGGGTGAGATCATCATCAGCGTTCTATTGTTGCAGGATATTATTGCGCTGATTGTTTTGATACTGATGCATGGCGGTGAGAAAGGTGGTAGCGCATTGAGCGGCATCGGAGCTACGCTCTTATTGCTCCCGGCCCTATGGTTGCTCTCGTATCTGGTGGTCCGATTTATCTTGCTGCCACTCTTGGCGCGTTTTGATACCATACGTGAATATATATTTTTACTGGCCATTGGTTGGTGTCTTGGAATGGCAGAGCTGGCGCAATGGAGTGGCTTGTCGCCCGAGATTGGTGCCTTTATTGCCGGGGTAGGCTTGGCGCGACATCCCATCGCCCAGTTTATTACCGAGAGCCTCAAGCCACTGCGAGACTTTTTCCTGGTCATGTTTTTCTTCACCCTCGGCGCTGGATTCGATTTGGGTGCGGCACCCTCTGTTCTGGTCCCCGCTTTGGTTCTGGTCGCCATCAGCCTCGCCGCAAAACCACAGGTCTTCCGTGTGTTGCTATTGGGTATCGGCGAAAAGGCGAAAGCGGCAAATGAGGTGGGCTATCGTTTGGGACAGATGAGTGAGTTCTCACTATTAATTGGTTTGTTAGCGCTCAACTCGGGCCTGCTAAGCAAACATGCACTATATCTTACCCAGTTGACGACGATTCTGAGTTTTGTCATCTCATCGTTTATGATCGTGAGGTATTTTCCCACCCCGATCGCCGTCGATGACAAACTGCGGCGAGATTGATGTAAGCAATGATGACGCTCCTATCGAAATTTAAACACCATACGGGCAAATGGTATGGTCAGGTCTTGGTCCTTCTACTGGTCTTTTTTGCGGTGCGTGCCTATACCCAACGCGACATGATCGCAGGTGAGGCGCCTGTATTTCATTCAGTACTATTAAATGCACAAACCGTTAACCTGCAGGATTTTCGTGGCCGTCCTGTACTTGTTCATTTTTGGGCAACCTGGTGCCCGGTTTGTAAACTCGAACAGGCGAGTATCGAGTCGATCAGTCATGATTATCCGGTACTGACAATTTCGATGCAGTCGGGTGATGATTTAGAGGTTCAGGCATTTCTGCAGGAGCATGGTCTGCATTACCCTGTGGTGAATGATGCAGAGGGCATGCTTGCACAACGTTATGGCGTGCGTGGGGTACCGAGCAGTTTCTTTCTGGATGGCAAGGGCCGGATTCGTTTTATTGAGGTGGGCTATACCTCTGAGTGGGGGATGCGCCTGCGGATGTGGTGGTTGAATTAGACCTCATGTACCTTGGTCAGGAATTCCAGGAGCGGGTGTAGTTCACGTAGCAATTCATCGGCATGTGGGCGGACGCGATCGTGTTCACCCTGTGCCAGTAGTTTGATGGCGGTTTTGATGTCCATCTTCTGCCTTGGGTCCTCACTGGGTGCTGCGGTGGTGATCTCACTGAGCTGTTGAATCTGGTTGCCCCCCGCATCCATGGCCTGTTGCATGCAGGCCTCGGCGCGTTCGAGCAGCCCCCTTATGTCAGTGTCCTTTGTTAAGGCGGGCTGAAGAATGCCGCCACTAATGGTGATGCGTAATAGTTTTTCACCGATCTTGAACTTCATTTTGTCGATACCGCTACGCAGGCGTTCGGCCACTTGCACCGCCGTGGCCATGTCGGTATCAACCAGCATCATGGCAAACTTTGCCAGACCTACTCGTGCGGCCATGTCCTCGGCACGGGTGGCCTCGCGCATGAATTCACCAATCTTTTCGAGTATCCCGTCCGCGACCTTCTTCCCGTACTTGATGAACAGAGCATTAAAGTTATCGATGTCGATGCGAACGATAATGCAGTCTCCCTCATGACGCTTGAGGTGGGCCAGCTTGTCATCGGCGGCCTTACAGAAATAACGTTGCCCACCCAGTCCGGTAACGCTATCAACGGCGGCCTGCCGTTCCAGGATCAAGGATATCTCGGAGAGACGTCGTGTGTTTTGCTCGTAGCGCACATGTGCCTGGGCACGGGCCTTGAGGGTGATGGACTCGAAGGGCTTGGTAATAAAGTCAGTGGCGCCTTTCTTTAGGGCCTCTTCTTTGGCGTTGTCATCATCTTCCTTGCCGGTGATGATGATGACGGGTATCTGCGCAATCCGCTCATCATGATGGGTGCGGATACGTTCGAGCAGTCCATAG
>JAHEDA010000244.1 GCA_024641445.1 Gammaproteobacteria bacterium | reverse complement strand
TCCTCATTTTTTAGCTTCCCGTCGGCTTAAAGGTGTATCAACAATATTTCGGTCTGACCAGAACGCTCCACCGTCAGGCGAATGTCCTGTGCCGTATTAAACTCTGTCATCAGGTTATACAGTACTTTCGGGTCGCTCAATGCCGCACCGTTAACCGCCGTAATCACATCGGTCGGTTCGATACCGAGGGACTTCATCAACTGCCGATCATTATGGGTCAGGTGGTAGCCCTTAATCCTGCCTTGATCCAACACCGGCTCGATACGAACCTCTTTCCAGATATCCTGTGGATTGGTCTGTAAGGTCTGCCGAATATTCTCAAGCTTTGCCGCGACCGCACCACCGACCTCGCGCACCACCGGCTGATTATCAAACTTCGCCACGGCCCCATCCGGGAGTTCTTCGCGGGGTAGATGCAGCGACTCATAGCGCCCATTACGTTCGAGGATGACACGGTCGGAGTAGATCGCATGTAAGCGCGCCCCACCGGGTACCACGCTGTTGACAAAATACACTGCCTCATTGCCGTGATCGTCGGCGATGATGGCGAGGGCCTTGCTCGGGTCACCTGCAAAGACCCCGCGTAGCACCAAATGCAACTGGGTCTTCTCGGCATCGATGGGCGCCTGTGTAGCCGGCGTGACGGTCGCCTCACCAAACAGATGCAAAGGGGCAACCGTCAGCAAGCGACTGGTACTTTTCATTTCGATTGCAGCGACGGGGCGCGGTGATAGCGTGGACGTGGTGGGCGTGAGTGGAGCGGAAAACAACAATAGGGTCGTTTCGGCTGCGGCCTTGGCCAACAGAATAATGAGAACGATATTGACCCATGGCGGGGCCTGCACTAGCCAACGCTGCCACGGCAGGTTGGCCAACTGCTCCATCCGTTGCGATAGGTCTACCAATCTGGATCGCTTCTGCAACACCTTCATTCCTGTCTGGGCATCGGCACTCGCATGCCTGGTCCTGGATTCTCAATTAACCATTATATTTGGGTGACTCCGGCTTCATCCATATCGTGATTACCACAAGGGTGAAAATCCACTGAATTCTAGACAGTATCCCGGGCATCAGCTCAATCTGGAACTAACACTGGCATGAGGAGTAATCTGTCATGGACCTTATAATTACCGCCGCGACCCCACCCGGTCTGCTGCCGAGTATTTATCTCATTTATCGAATAATCAAATAGTTATCAAGTTTAGTTAAATTATTGCCTCAGATAAAGCGTCGGCATCACAAACCTCACTGGCGAGATGAAACACCGCAGCCTACTCCCCCGATATGACAAAGATTGTCACATTGTGACACATCCCGGTTAGCAACGTGGCCTGATGCCTGCTCAGTCACGACCAGGTAGATTTGACGCACATCACAGATCCGCACCAGCAAGGCGAGGCCCTGCCACCCCAGAATTCACCATAACTTATTGTATTTAATAAATATTAGCATCTCATGAGACAAGCACTCGGGCAGGCCTGACGCAGACACGGCCAGATCTGGCACGGTCCCTGCTCTACCTCATTCAACTTCAAGTTTCGCTGCGATCCCGACGTACGGGATGGAACCGGATGGCCCCCGCGCTTCGTGGACGCTGAAGTCACTGATACACAAACACCAAGTTAGGAGTAGAGACAATGAAAAAGACCCAAGGTTTTACCCTTATCGAACTGATGATCGTCGTCGCGATCATCGGCATCCTGGCCGCCATCGCCCTGCCGGCATATAACGGCTACATCAAGCAGAGTAAGGTCACGGCCCTAGTTGAGAACATCCAGAATGGTCTGCGTGTTACCAAAGGCATAGCCGCCAAGTTGGCATCAGGCGCGCCCGCTTGTACTGCAGCGGTTGACGACGTTATTACTCAGCTGAATGATGGACAAAAGAAGGCCATCGGTACTCCCGCTAGTAATGCGTACGGCATCGCTGCGGGTGTTGCTGGTCAGGCATACATCAGCGGAATGAGTGGCGTTGGTCCCTGCCCTGCACCTGGCGACAAAATCACAGTTAGCGGTACAGAAGTAAGCGGTACTGTTGCGGCCGATTATCCGAATAGTGTAGTTCCTTCTGCAAGCTTTACCGTAGAGTAAATCGAAGACTGCGAATATTATCGAGGCAACACCTGAGGAAGTCGGCGAAAGCCGACTTCCGTTTATTCAAAACACTACATGCTGGGTATTCATATATGATTCTGCAGTCACGAAATTCCGGCGTTACCCTCATCGAACTCATGGTTGTAATGGCTATCATGGGGATAATTGCTGCCATCGCCATCCCTGCCTACAATGGTTACATCGCACAGGGCAAAAAAACCGCCTGCCAAAAAGAGGTGGCCGCCCTCAAGCTGGCAGAAGAGAATTTTTTTAACGACGCAGGGAATAATGCCTTCTTTGCCGGTAACGGCGTTGCCGCACTTCAGGCCGCCAGTGGTGGCTGGTATACCCCTTCATCAGACGTGACTGGTGCTGTCACTCCTACCAACTGTAGTTTCGTGATTGCGGCTGGCACCACCGCTAACATTGCCACCTCCTACACCATCACGGTGACCGGCATCAATGACCTGGCAAAAGAGGTTCAGCCCATCATTAGCTATAACGGGCCATAATATCATTTAGCATAGTCCATAGTTCTAACGTCGAACCCGATGCAGGCCGATAGAGCATGTACGGGTGGAGGCAGTTATATAATGCCTAATTGAGTCATGTCGCACGGAACCCACAGGGGACTATTGAATATTTCCCCTTTTCTGTTTTAATACGTTGAAATCTCAGTGAGTTTGCCCACTTCGAGGCATCCCATACGATACTGGCAGGTGACATGGCGGCCCCCAATCCTCAAATTCCCTTAAGCGGTCTGGCACGCAAACTGGTGCAGGACGGGGCGCTGGACGCGGCCAAGGCCCAGGAGGCCTACGCCGAGACCACCAAGAACAAATCCTCCTTCGTCAGTTACATCGTCTCCAGGCGCCTGGCCAACTCGGCCGTGGTGGCGCAGGCCGCCGCCGAGGAGTTTGGTGTACCGCTGCTGGACATCGACGTCATCGAAATCGACCCTGATGTTATCAAGCTGGTAAAAGAGGACCTCGCCCGCAAGCACCACGCCCTGCCGGTGTTCCGCCGCGGCAATCGTCTATTCGTCGCCGTCTCCGACCCCACTAATCTGGCGGGTCTGGACGAGATCAAATTCCAGGTCGGCATGAGTGTTGAACCCATCCTGGTGCTGGACGACAAGCTCGGCCGCATCATCGACAAGTCGATGGAGGCGCAGGATACCCTCGCCGACCTCACCGATACGGCCCTGGATGATGTGGAGTTCACCGACGATGAGGCCGCTGCTGCTGGGCAGGACGTCACCGCCTCGGATATTGACGACACCCCGGTGGTCCGCTTCGTCAACAAGGTGTTGCTGGACGCCATCAACAAGGGCGCCTCGGATATTCACCTGGAGCCCTATGAAAAAACCTATCGGGTGCGCTTTCGCCAGGACGGCATCCTGCGTGAGGTGGCGGCCCCCCCCATCGCCATGGCCCCGCGTATGACCGCGCGTATCAAGGTCATGGCCAGACTCGACATCTCCGAGCGCCGCGTACCCCAGGACGGTCGTATCAAGATGAACCTGTCAAAAAATCGGTCCATCGACTTTCGTGTGAACACCTGCCCCACCCTGTTCGGCGAGAAGATCGTCTTGCGTATCCTCGACCCCAACAGCGCCAAGCTGGGTGTGGATGCCCTTGGCTTTGAGCCCGAACAGAAAGAGGTCTTCCTCACCAACCTGAACAAGCCCTACGGCATGATCCTGGTGACCGGCCCGACCGGTAGCGGTAAGACGGTAACGCTTTATACTGGCGTCAACATCCTCAACCAGCCCGGCATCAACATCTCCACCGCGGAAGACCCGGCGGAAATCAACATGCCCGGGGTGAATCAGGTCAACGTCAACCCCAAGGTAGGCCTGACCTTTGCCGCCGCCCTGCGCGCCTTCCTGCGTCAGGACCCGGACGTGATTCTGGTGGGCGAAATTCGAGACCTGGAGACCGCCGAGATCGCCGTCAAGGCGGCCCAAACCGGCCATATGGTGCTCTCGACCCTGCACACCAACGACGCGCCCCAGACCCTGACCCGTCTGATGAACATGGGCGTGCCGCCCTTTAACATCGCCTCGGCGGTCAACCTGATCATCGCCCAGCGCCTGGCCCGCCGCCTGTGCCAGCACTGTAAGAAGCAGGTGGACGTGCCCAAGGAGGCCCTGCGCGAAGAGGGCTTCACCGAGAAAGATATAGCGGCGGGGATCAAAATATTTGGCCCCATCGGTTGCGATCAGTGTAGTAACGGCTACAAGGGGCGTGTCGGCATCTATCAGGTCATGCCCATCTCCGACGAGATGGGACGCATCATCATGGAAGGTGGTAACTCTTTGCAGTTATCAGAC
>JAHEDA010000243.1 GCA_024641445.1 Gammaproteobacteria bacterium | reverse complement strand
GGCCTCATCCAGCGCCAGTGGTTCAATGAGTGGGGTATAGCGGGCAAAGATCGTGTGGATCGCATGAGAGACGTCACTGTAAAGATGCATGCGCGGGCGTAGACAGACCGCCTGCGGGCAGCGCCGGATCGCCTCGCGCATGGGCATGGCGCTGTGCACACCGAAACGCCGCGCCTCGTAGCTCGCCGCCGAGACCACACCACGGGCGTGGGGGTCGCCACCGACGATGACAGGCAGCCCTGCGAGTTCCGGGCGCTCCCGTACCTCAACCGAGGCGTAGAAGGCATCCATATCAACGTGCAGAATCATCGTGGTACCACACGGCTCCGAATCTGATACGCATACCTTAGCGAATAAGGGCGAGCTCGGCCAATACGGGGAATTTCAGAGCGATGGGGCCTTCGATGCTAGATATTACGGCAACGACAAAGCGCCTCAGGGCCAGCTATTGTAATAATCACGATAGGCCAACACCTTCTTCACATATCGGCGAGTCTCGTCATAGGGCGGTATCCCCTTATGCTCCTCGACGGCGGTCTCACCGGCATTGTAGGCGGCAATGGCAGCCTGCAGGTCATTGCCATAGCGACCAATCAAGTAACGAAGGTGTTGCACCCCCGCCTTCAGATTCTGCCGGGGGTCATATAGGTCGGAGACGCCATAGCGCTCGGCAGTGGCCGGCATAATCTGCATCAGGCCCGAGGCACCCCTGGCCGAAGTTGCCTGAGGATTAAAATGTGATTCGGCGTGGATAACCGCCTTAACCAAGGCCACCTCAACCCCATAGCGATCGGCCGTACGGGCAATGAGGCGTTCATAGTGATCGCGAGTATCGAGGCTGCGTCTTTGATAGCGACCAGCGGCCTGTCGCCCCATCTTCTCCAGGTTGGTACTGCGACGAACCAGCTTGTAACGCTTGTTGTTTACAGGGCGATCAGAGATGGTTCGCGTCCCATCCGGGAGCTGATAAAGATAATAAGAGGCCTCTGCAGGGGCGACGGCAAATAACACAAGACCTGCCACCGTAAAGACCAGCGCAGGCCAAGACCGTTCTGAGCAACCCAACCTCATCGCACACCCCTGATTACTAAAATATTCAGACATCTCAACCCCATTTTCGACAAAAACCCGTCACAACTTAAGCCTCACGAACAGGGTTGCAAGATATAAACCACCTCGGTCATCTGGCTCAGGCCACGCGCCCGCATCGGCGGACTCAGGGCATCCGCCCGAACAACCTCCTTTATAGAGTGGGTTTTACTAAAGAGGCGATTTACCTCGACGGTAGTCACTGAGAAGGGTGGACCCTGCATCTCAGACTGTTGATATTCCATGGTTATTATCAAGTGGGGGAGTCCCGGGCAGATTTCAGCCATTGCCGAGGCGTAACGCGTACGCAAGTCCTGTGGCAGCGCAACCAAGGCAGCCCGGTCATAGACGGCATCAATGTGACCCAGCAGCGCTTGCGTCAAGGCAAAAAAATCACCACAAAACAGGGTAATCCCATCGGCCTGCCAGACCGCTAGCCCAGCCGCTTGATGGTGGGTAGGTTGCATCCCGTTCTCTTCAAAAAAGGCCGCCACGGCGAGGGGACTCAGTTCAATCCCCACCGCCTCATAGCCCTGTTGGCGCAGCCAGAGCAGGTCCCGGCTCTTGCCACAGAGGGGGACAAAGACCCTCCCCGTCGGCAGACCTAACAACGGCCAGTTCTGAACCATCAATGGGTTAAATTCGGCCTGGTGAAAACCGATCTGCTGGGCCTTCCAGCGTTCGTGCCAAAACGAGGGTTCCACGACAGCGACCTCCCGAAGGGTCCAGGAATCAAAAGGGGTAGGATCATACCACGCTTATATTGGCTGTCGGCCAGGCTAGTTGAGGCTTACAATGGCCTATCGGAGGAACCTTGATGCCTAAGTACCAGCCCCCAACCTACCTGATCGAGGCCCTTGAGCTCGGGCCGATGGAAAATTTCATCTACCTCATCACCGATATGGTGAGTAAGCGCGCCGCCGTGGTAGACCCCGCTTGGGAGGTCCCGGCAATTACTCAGCGCGCCCAGGAGCGGGGTGTAACCATTACCGATATCCTGCTGACGCACAGCCACCACGACCACATAAATGGTATCGAGGCCCTGTTGGGTGAGTACGATGCTCAACTACATCTCCTCAAGGCCGAGGCCGAATTCTGGGGCCAAGGGCTGGACCTGCCGACCCTGCACCATGGGGGTGACCTTATTGAGCTGGGTAAGACCCGTATTGAGGTACTGCATACGCCCGGCCATACCCCAGGCTCGGCCTGCTACAAGATCAATGAGGACCTCATTACCGGGGACACCATGTTTGTGTTTGGCTGCGGACGCTGTGACCTGCGTGGTGGTGACCCCAACCAGATGTATGACACCCTGCGTCGGCTCAAGCAACTACCGGAACACACCTGCATCCACCCCGGACACAACTACTCGGTGACCCCTACCTCCACCCTCCACGACGAGATTGAGGGCAACCCATTCCTGCATTTCGATGATAAGGCAAGTTTTGTCGAGTACCGCATGCACATCCACGACAAGGTCCGCCACGACCCTTATCACCCGGTATTCAAAACGACCAATTCTTAAGTTGGTTAGCTAACTAACCAATTCTTCATTAGCAATTTCTCATCTACTAACCTTCCCAAGCTGGGCGGCATCTAAGGCGGCTTGGGGGCGCCGCGATTCCAGTTACATCCCTATAATTTGTTAAAGCACACACTCTTTTTGCCGATTTACTCCTCACTACAAATCGACATGCACACGCAGTTTGCGTGTGCGGTATGGGGAGTCGGGAATGAAATACCTGCAAAGCATCAAGCACCGTTTATTGTTCACATCAATACTTCTAACGGTGATACCCATCTTCCTCACCAGCATGGTGATCGACTGGCGCGCACGTAGCGCATCACACAATGCACTTGAGGATCAGGTCAAGAGCCGCCTTATTAGCCTGCGCGAGATCAAAAAGGGACAGGTTGAGAATTATTTCAAGACGCTGCAAAAGCAGGTACGTAGCTATTCCATCGACAGCAGCATCATCGCGGCACTATCACAACTCACCTATACCAACAACATCGATGCCCGGTCACCACTGGAAAACATACCCGCCAAGCGCGAACAGCTTAAACAGTTTTATCAGACAGCCTTCACGGCGACCTACCGTAAATACAACTCGGTACCACCCGCATCAGTCAGCAATCTCGTCGACCAGATGGATGACATGGCCGTCTCGCTGCAATACAGCTTTGTTCTAAACAACAAGAACGACTTTGGGCAAAAACACAATCTACGCGACCCTTCGGATGGCAGCACCTATGCATCCGCCCATGGCCTACGTCACGAGGCGCTCTACGCCTTGTGCATGAAACTTGGGTTAAATGACATCTACCTCGTGAATGACAAGGGTCGGGTCATCTATTCCACCCAAAAGAACATTGATTTCGGTACTTCTCTGGTAACAGGCCCATTCAAAGATACGACACTGGGACAGGTCTATCAGGCGGCAATGAAGAGTGGCGATGTTGACCATGTCGAAATATCAGACTTCAATTCCTACCTCCCCGACTTCGATCGACCCTCGGCGTTTATCGCATCACCCATACAAAATGTGGCAATTGCTGATGCCGCCGAGTTGATGGGCACCCTGATCTTCAAACTTCCTATCGATGACCTCAATGAGATCATGAGCAGCAACCAACACTGGGAAGATATTGGCCTCGGCAAAACCGGGGAGGTATTCCTGACCGGCGCAGACCACAAACTCCGCAGCATGAGTCGTCCCCTGTTCCAGGATAAAGAGGCCTTCCTCAGTCGCCTCAGCGAGGTGATAGACGACAAGTCATTAATCAACACCATTGCACTGCGTGGTAATGGCTTTGCCCTACTCCCCATCACCAGTACCAGCATTGACCGAGCGCTGGCCGGTGAATCGGGTAGTGAGATCACCCAAAACAAATTTGGTACGAGTCTGCTCACTGCATTCGCACCACTGAAGATTGGTAATTTAAAGCTGGCCATTCTGAGCGAGATCGATTCGAGCGAGGCCTTCCAGGCACAAAAGAGCCTGGCCAGTAATATCCGAATCGCCGCCATCACCATCGCGGTCATCATGATCGCCATTGCAAGCGTACTAGGCTTTGTTTTTGCTACACGAATAACCTCGCCTATCGTTCGGATGAGTCGCACCATGACGAATATCGAGGCAAATTCAGACCTGACTCAACGAGTCGATGTCGGCTCCAGGGATGAATTAGGAGACATGGCGACGGCCTTCAACAATATGCTCGACAAGTTTCAAGGGAGTCTGCAACAGGTAGGCGGTGCCACCGCTCAGCTTTCGACGGCGGCCGAGGTCATGGCAGGCATCACCACCGAGACCAGCGAGGAGGTGGCACACCAATT
>JAHEDA010000242.1 GCA_024641445.1 Gammaproteobacteria bacterium | reverse complement strand
CTCAAGGCATTGGGTAATACCGGCATCCTGGCTCAGGTGGTAGAGGGGCGATTCGCTCTGCTGCACCAGGATGCCGGTATTACCCAATGCCTTGAGGCAGTTGCGATAAAAGGCCTCGTTGAACAGGCCCTCGGCCGGGCCGATGGGGTCGGTGCTATCCACAATAATCACGTCGTAACTGCCAGGCTTGGCCTCCTGGACCCATTTGATACCATCATCGAAGTACAGGCCTGCACGCGGGTCGGCGTTGGACTCACACAGCTCGGGGAAGTATTTCTCCGCCAGGCGCGTGACGCGCTCATCGATATCCACCTGTTGTGCCAGTTTGACCTCCGGGTGTTTCAGCACCTCGCGCAGGGTGCCACAGTCGCCACCGCCGATGATCAACACACGCTCAGGCTTAGGGTGGGTATATAGCACGGGGTGGCTCATCATCTCGTGGTAGAGAAAGTTGTCACGGGTGGTGACCATGTAAAAGCCGTCGATGGTCATGAGCTTGCCGAACTTCTCGGTGTCATAAATGGCGATCTTCTGGAAAGGGGTCTGTTCCTCGTGCAGTTTCTTGGCCTTGAGGGAGAAGGCCGAGCCGTCCGCCTGATGAATTTCGGTAAACCAGCTGTCGTCCAGTGCCATGTCGCCTAACTCCGCGTGTTGGTGGGTGAATTGCCCGTGAAGCGTATATAATCAGCCCCGGCCCAGGATGGCCCGAGCGGTCCGGCGGGTATTTTCCCCGCATCACCCCCACCCTGCAACCGGGATAAGCCCATGAGTCAGTGGAATATCGAGAATGCCAAGAACACCTATAGCCTGGCCTACTGGGGTGGCGGCTATGTGGAAATCAATGCCGCCGGGCAGGTGGAGGTGTTACCCCGGCGTGAACAGGGCGCGCGCATCAATTTGTACAAGCTGGCCGAGGACCTCACTCGCGCCGAGCTGAATTACCCCGTACTGGTTCGATTCACCGACATCCTGCGTGACCGGGTCGATAGCCTCTGCGATGCCTTTGCCACCGCCATGCAGGCGAGTGAGTATCAGGGCCGCTACACCGCAGTTTATCCCATCAAGGTCAACCAGCAGCACAGCGTCGTTGAAGAGATTTACCGTCATGGCAGTGGCCGTGTTGGCCTGGAGGCGGGCAGCAAACCCGAGCTGATGGCGGTGCTGGGGACGATCGAGACTAAAGGCGATGTGATCGTCTGCAACGGTTACAAGGATCGCGAGTACATCCGTCTTGCACTCATCGGTCTGCAACTTGGTTATCGCGTCTTCATCGTGGTGGAAAAACCCTCGGAGTTGCAGATGGTGTATGAGGAGGCACAGAAACTTGGCGTCAAGCCACTCCTGGGTGTGCGTATGCGACTGGCCTCCATCGGTGCGGGCAAGTGGCAGAACACCGGCGGTGAGAAATCCAAATTTGGCCTGAGCGCCTCGCAGTTATTACAGGTGATGGAGAGACTAACGCAGTGGGATCTGCGCGAGTCACTGCAGATGCTGCACTTCCACCTCGGTTCGCAGATCGCCAATATCCATGACATCCAGCGCGGTATGCGCGAGTGTGCGCGTTACTACGCTGAGGTGCGCAGCCTGGGCTTCGAGATCCAGACCGTCGATGTGGGGGGTGGGCTTGGGGTGGATTATGAAGGCACCCGCTCGCGCAGTTTCTGCTCCATCAATTACAGCGTGCAGGAATACGCCAATAATGTGGTGCATGCCCTGTGGGAGATCTGTCAGGAGCAGCAATTACCGCATCCGAATATTATTACCGAGTCAGGGCGCGCCATGACGGCCCACCATGCGGTGTTGATCACCAATGTGATCGACATCGGTAAGGTGCCACAGGGTGAGGCGGTTGCCGAGCCTGAGGCGGATGACCCCATGATCCTGCACACCCTCTGGTACAGCTTTACGACCTTGCGCGAAAAACCCGAGGCGCGTGCGGTGGCCGAGGTCTATCACGATGTATTGCATGGTCTGTCGGAGGCTCAGGCCATGTATAACCATGGGGTATTGTCGCTGCAGCAGCGTGCGCGTGCCGAGGAGATTTATTTTGCGGTATGTCAGAAGATCCACACCATCCTGCAACAGAGCCCGCGCGCCAATCATGAGATACTGGAAGAGTTGAAGGAAAAGCTGGCGGACAAGTATTTCTGCAACTTCTCCCTGTTCCAGTCGCTGCCGGATATCTGGGCCATTGATCAGATATTCCCGATTATTCCACTGCATCGTTTGGATGAAGAACCAACCCGAAGGGGTGTGCTGGAGGATATTACCTGTGACTCCGACGGCCGTATCGACCACTACGTCGATAGCGAGGGCATTGAGAGCAGCCTGCCCCTGCACGAATACAAACCGGGCGAGACCTATCTGCTGGGCATGTTTTTGATCGGTGCCTATCAGGAGATACTCGGTGACATGCACAATCTGTTTGGTGACACCGACTCGGTACACGTGGCGCTGGATGGAAAGGGTGGTTATCGTATCTCCGAGGTCGTGCGTGGTGATACCGTCGATCATGTTCTGAATTATGTGCGTTATAACAGCTCTGATCTATTAAAACGCTATCAGGCAAAGATAGTGTCCTCGACACTGAGTCGTGAACAGCAGGCAAGTTATTTACAGGCCATGGAAGATGGTCTGCATGGATATACCTATTTAGAAGATTAGTAAGTCAGTGGGCGCCGGGGTAGGCGTCTGGTTGAAGGTAACAGGATCATACCAACGGTCGCATCGTCTCGATGCGGGTGTCTATATCACGATAACGAAGGTAACAAGGTGCTATGAGTGGTATCAAGGTAGAACGTAATCCGCCGGCGGAACAATTGCAACATCTCGGTGTGGATCACTGGGGCGTCTGGGAAAAGGAATGCTCAACCTTTCCCTGGACTTACGACGCCGAAGAGACCTGCTATTTTCTCGATGGCGAGGTAATTGTGACCCCGAAAGACGGTGAGGCCATACGCATGGGTAAGGGTGACATGGTGATCTTTCCAAAGGGTATGTCATGTACCTGGCAGATACTCAAGGATGTGCGCAAGCACTACCGATTTAGTTAGGGGAGGCTACTACAGCCCACTGTCAGGGTGCGTATATAAAAAAAGCCGGCGTAATGCCGGCTTTTTTAATCGATATAACGTGCCGTCGAGCCTCTAGAATTTAAACTGCATACCGGCAGATATCACCATGAGATTCCCTGTCTGAGTGAACTCACCGATGATTCGCCGCCCCGCATCATAGTTATAGGTGATGCCAGCGCCGAGGCCGAGGGCAAGTCCCGTGCTGGTCACGGAGGGACTATAATAATTCAAACCTGCACGTGCGCGTACATTTAGTTTGTTATCAATGGGAAAGGTAAAGGCGGCATAGCCACCTGCTGCATAGTAGGAGGCATTACTGGACCCTGTTGAGGGATTCATCAGCGCAGTAGAGAACTCACCCTCAACTGAGAGCTGTTTGTGATACTGCGGCAGCTTGTAGCCGACGGTGCCAACGAATGATATGCCATTGGCGTAGCGGTCAAGACTGCTGAGCCCGAGCTGTGCGGTGTAGTAGGTTTTATCGTCGTCGGCGCCCATTGCGGCCTGACACCAAGGCGAGATGACAACAAGGCTTAGGAGTGCGAGACGTCCGAAATATTTACTCATGCCAGATCTCCAGGGAGCGTGAGTGAGATGGTGTTGGATTATAGAGCGAGGTGTGGCTCGCGTGTGAAAAATTGTGTGATCGCAATCATGACCTGAGCGTGTACTCAGGGATGTTTGTCCTTCACCACGAGTGAGGTAATACCGTTCTCGTGCAGGCGTTGACGTGTGCGATTGAGTTTATCCAGGTCTGCAATAGGCCCAATGCGGACTCGATACCAGGTGTCGCCACTGTTGATGGTGACCGGTTGAATGCTGGCGACCACGCCGACCAGCGCCAGTTTTGCGCGTAGCTTGTCGGCCTCATCCTCCTTGCGGAATGAACCGGCCTGCAACATGTAATTACCAGGGGTGACGGTGGTGCCAGGTGTCCCACCCGCGGTCGTGGCGGGTTTGTTACCCGGACGCAGGTCCTGTTCGGGAATGGCCACCTCCTGCTCGGGCAAAATAGTGTAGAAGTCAAAGCGCGGGCGCTTTTTTTCCTCGGCGGATTTGTCGGAGGGGCCTGCTGGTGTCTCGGGGCTCGATTGGCGAACGCCGCGCGCATCTTCGAGGGTACGTTTCACCGCGCTTGTGATCAGGTCCTTCTGCTTGCCCGAACTGGTCTGGTTGAGATACCAGAGGAAGGCGACAAAGAACCCGATGAACAGGCCACCGAGTAACCACATCCAACCGGGCAGGGGGGCCTTCTTGTTTGAGCTGTTATTGGCGTAATCGCGTGGCATGGTGTGTTACATCTGCTCGGGCGCCGAGACGCCCAGTAGTTTAAGGCCGTTCGCCAAGACCTGACGGG
>JAHEDA010000241.1 GCA_024641445.1 Gammaproteobacteria bacterium | reverse complement strand
CTGCGAGTGGCTCTGACGCGAGTGTCAGCGGTGGGTTTACAAATACCGCGAGTGGCCCGAATGCGAGTGTCAGCGGTGGGTTTACAAATACCGCGAGTGGCCCGAATGCGAGTAGTGTGACCGGGGGGGTGCACAATACCGCGAGTGGCCAGTATGCAAGTGTCAGCGGCGGGGCATACAATATAGCAAGTGGCACGATTGCGAGTGTCAGCGGTGGTGGCAATGGCAATATAGCGGGAGGTAATGTGGCAGATACGAGTTACTCCAGTATCCTCGGTGGGGTAAGCCAGAATACCGGCAGCGATTATCAGTCCATTCCGGCACTGCCATAAGTAAAAATTGAAGATAGGCCAGAGGGCGGCAGAGATGCCGCCCTTTTTTATTTTGAGGGCAGGTGTAACGTGACGGCAGAATCATAAACTACCGAAGCGGTGGTCACTTGGATGAAAACAGGTTTAATCATTGGTGGCCGTTACCGTTCGCTGATCCAGATCATCTTTCGTAGCGCTCGACTTGTTACTATTTTGAGGATACTTAACAACAGATGAGGTGGTAGCAATGAAGTTCACCGTCAATCCCGGAAGTATTGAATGGTGGTATTGGTTTGTTACATTCGCGCTAATTATTGCCGTACTTACCGGCTGGCAGCCGGGTTATCAAGGCGTCATGATCGTCAGCGCCTTCCAGGTTGTACATTTTTCCATTACCAAGGGGCTGGTTGTCTTTCAAACCCAGGTACGGTGGTTTTATTTTCTGATCACATTGACGGCGTTCCTACCGGAGATCAAGGTGTACATGTTTTGGGCGTTATGGGTGGGAACAACCATGGTGACCTTTTTTGACCGCTGCATCCTGGCACGAATTCTTGTCATGATGCCCTGGAATAAGGGCGTTCAATTGACCTAGAGTCGGCTCGATGTCTTGAGTAAGGCCGGTATGCAAGTGTATATCGGCCTTTTTTTATGGCGCGTGTGCAGACAAGCAGGTTATGCCAGATGCCTCGTGCCCATAAATTGGTTATGATGCCTCCACACTACAAGTAACGGGGTGCGCCATGTTTGAGAACGTTGCCAATTACCTCATTGTCGGCGGTGTGATCGTCGGCGTCATTTTTGGATTGATTGTCAGGCACTTTGACCTTGACATGATGGCCGCTGTGCGCGGTGTCTATCGTGAGGGCAATCACCGCCAGTTATTGGTGTTTGCCGCCGCGCTGTTGATCGCCGTGATCCTGACCTTCTGGCTCGAATCATCGGGTACGGTCGAGATCGCCAAGGCCAGTTATCGTGACGGCAAGCTCGACTGGCTGGGTGCCATTTTGGGTGGACTCATCTTCGGGGTGGGTGCCAGCCTCGGTGGTAACGATGCCGCCCGCCTGTTTGTAAATACCTTTGGCGGTAACCTGCGTGCGGCGCTGGTGTTGGCGGTCTTTGTTGTCTTCGCCACGATTACCCAGTTTGGCCTGCTCATGCCACTGCGCGTCTGGCTCACCAATATAAGCTCAGTAACCCTGGTCAGCGGTGATGCCGGTCTGGCCAGTGTGTTCGGTCTCCCGACTTGGTTGCCATTATTACTGGTTGCGGGTGGACTGGCGGTGTATCTCTTTCTGCGCTGTCGTCAGGGCGCCAAGATATCGTTAGTCGCCGTCGGTACGGGGTTGGGGCTGCTGGTCGCGGCAAGCTGGTACATCACCGGAGTGTTGGCGCTGGATGAATTTAATCCCAGCCACCCATCTGGCATGACCGCATCGGGACCCATGTCGCGTATCGGTATGTCGCTCTTCGCCGGGGATGCACTCGCGCTGTCTTACTCGGTTTCATTTGTGATCGGGCTCTCGATCGCCGGGTTTGCCTACGCGCTGTTTACCCGCAGGCTGAAGTTTGAGGCGATCCCTGTGGGAACTCTCGGTGCCTCCATTCTGGGTGGTGCGCTGATGGGGATCGGCGCGACCGTCTCGTATGGTTGCAATGTGGGTCAGGGTATGACTGGTTTTTCGACCCTCTCGCTGGAGTCACTCCTCGCCGTGCTGGGCATGTTTGTCGGTGTGGCCGTCGCAACCAAGCGGCGCTGGGAATAGGCTCGCGTGAATGACGTATTAATCTAGCTTTATAAAAATTGAATTGATGCGCGGGTGGTGTGTACCGCCCGCGTGTTACGCCGCATAAGTATCAACAGGCGCTTTTCTAAACGGTTGTCGTTTCGCGTAGATCAGTGAGCGCCATATCCACTCCAGCGGTCCCTGCTGGAAATAGCTCAGCCACATCAGGCTGAATACGCTGTGAAATACCCACATACCCAGACAGAAATAGATCAACTCATAGCGTTCAAACCGGCCGAACATCCCCAGGCCAAATCCATAAAAGATAAAGATTGAGATCGCAGTCTGCAGGATATAGCTGGTCAGCGCCATGCGACCTATGGGCGCCAGAAGTTTTGTAAACCACCTCAGCCAGCGTACACGGCACAACAACATGATGACACTGGCATGAGCAAGCGCCAATGGTAACCGTGAAAAGGTGTAATCGATGCCGTCGAAGGGTGGCATCCCGAAGGACACGTTGGCGTGTGAGAGGATGTTGAATAGGGGCACACCTCGCGAGAGGACGCCGACCAGGTAGCCAAAGATGGCAAGGCCAATGTAAAAGCGCGTCGATCGTCTGCCGCTCAGCACGCCAAATCTAAATAGGGCAATACCCACCAGCATCATGCCACCCATATCAAAAAAGTTGGTGGTGTAGATCACGCTGGATTCCTGTGCGATCACATCCGGTATCTGAGTCGTGAAGATGGTTGCATAGTCAGCTTGCCGGAAGCGAATCTCCTCGCGGATATTCGGCAGTAAGCGCTCGCGTATGCGGGCATCCCGCTCAGCCGTCTCGCGCGGGTCAGCTTTGGTCTGTGCATCATCAGTGACCGACAATGAGGCCAGACGATCCGGGTGTTGCGGTGCCGTGCTCGTGAAGGGGATATCGGCGAGGATAAGCAGTGTACAACCCATGATCAGCAGTGTCCTGGCAGAGAGCTTGCGCAGGGGGAATAGAAACATGCCGAGTAAGCCGTAAACGTACAATACATCATACGGCCATAACAATACGTAGGCGTGTAGCATGCCGAAGATGATCAGCAGGATATTTCGGCGATAAAAGCGATCCACCACTCTCAGATCAGGCCCGCTGGTGCGCGACTCATCCAGGAAGATCATGGCGCTGGCACCGAAGAGCATGGAGAAGAGCCCGCGCATGGTCCCCTCAACAAAGATATCGTTAAAGGCCCAGACGGCGATGTTCAGGTCATTGCCATGACTGAAGAGCGTAGGGTAGGAATAAACCCCGCTGGGCAGGCTGAAGACGATAATGTTGACCCAGAAGATTCCGAGCACCGCGAGTCCGCGCAGGACATCGAGCTCATGGATGCGCTGGGTTGATGGGTTAGCGATGGCGGTAGTTGTCATAGTGCCCAATGAATATCATTACGTGTAAGCAGTGTTTGCCTGAGTTAATCGGCGTGAAAAGATAGCAGGAGTTGTGTGGGGGAACACGAAATAATTTTTATTATCTCTAAATAACCGTTCCGAGATGGTATCCACCGAACGATTCCTTCTCCCTCCGGGAGAAGGCTAGGATGAGGGGGTAGATGGGTACCCTTTAGGAACACTTAATTTAGCGTGAATTCAAATTATACAAGCAGGCCTGGGTCGGGGTTGTGTGAACGGTCGGTGGATATCTGGCGTAAGTCCTTAATTTGCAACCCAAGCCGTGCAAATTGCACGACAGGCGACCCTGTGCAGGGCGTTCTTTTTGCATAAGTGTTTGATAGTTCGCGTTGTAGTAATTGGCCCGAAACTTGCCCCCTGTTTAGGCGCAAGACGACTCATGAACTAGGAGAAATGTAATGCAACGTAGAAGCTTTCTGAAAGGCAGCCTGGCCGGATCCGCCGTGGCCGTGGCCGTAGGCGCAGGCCTGCTGAGCCCACGCAACGTGCTGGCCGCTTGGCCACAGGCTGCATTCGATGCCAAGACCGTCCAGGATGCACTCAGTGGTGTGCTCGGCAGCGCCGATAACACCCCGAGCGGTGACATCTCCATCAAGGCCCCCGACATCGCCGAGAACGGCGCCGTCGTCCCGGTTACGATCGAGACCAAACTCACCGGTATCCAATCCATCGCCCTGCTGGCCGAGAACAACGGCAACCCGCTGGCCGCCAATTTCGTCATGAGCAGCAACAGCAAGGGCTATGTCGCCACCCGTATCAAGATGGGCAAGACCTCAGACGTTATCGCGATCGTGAAGACCAGCAAAGGCACCTTCAGCGCACGTAAGAACGTCAAGGTCACCATCGGCGGTTGCGGCGGTTAAGGCACACTAGGAGGAAATAAAAATGGCAGATTCAATCCGTATCCGCGCCAACGTCAGTGGTGGAGAAGCCACGGTCAAGGC